>RGDT01000103.1 GCA_009918525.1 Planctomycetia bacterium | reverse complement strand
CTTGACCGAACGCCCGGCCAAATCCTGGCTCTCGCGGAACCATTCCGACGCATCCCACGGCTCTTCGTCGTACCACCCCTCTTCCTGAAGACGTTCGGCATGGTAGCGTCGGGCTTGAGCGGGATAATTACGGAAAATCAACGTCGTAATATTTCTAGGGCGACGCTGACGAGCGGGGTCCGTGATGGGCAAGGTCGAGCCTGGCAGCTTTCCTGGTGCTGGGATCGGCTCTTGGGAATAGGCGAACCACGATCCAGCCACGAGGAAGGCATCAGCTTCATCAGGTAAGTTAGAACCCGAAGTCAACCATCCTGCCTCAGCAATCCGAGAAGGTAAGGCGGGGAATCGCTCTAGTTCGGGCAATGCCACATCGACAGTATTAGGCAACCAGGCTCGACGGTCAGCGGGTCCGACCAAAGCGTCAGCACGATAAACACCCGGAACCATATAATTGTCTTCAAGAAACTCAACAACTTGACGTTCCGACTCGCAGGTAAACAATCGCTTACGTTCGTTCTTGTTATCTCGGTGCATACCCTCACGGAGCCGACGAACGAGTTGCGGATGATCCTTACAGAACTTTTCGTATTCCACATAATTAAATTTGGATTCATCGCCAGGGGTCGCACCCGGAATCCAGAATCGAGCCGGATCGCGCTCGTGGGGCGGGATCATACTCAGTTGAAATACCGAACGCTGATAATTGGTTTCGTCCGAACGACCGATTTTGTGTTGGGTATAGAAACCAATACTCCAACGAAGGTCAGGTTGGTTGGCATTTTGACGCTCTCCGCGAGCCAACAGTTCAATACCGCGAGCAATGTAGAAATATTTATCGCGGGGACGGTCCGCTTCGACAGACACATTATAGGCCAGGTTCCAACTTTGGAACAACCATGGAGCGATAAAATGCGGCTGCAGACGAGTCAACGCCCGAACGGTCAGTTCCAGCTCATTCCATTGGTTACGTTTTTGAGCCTCGAACGCAGAGTTCCAGAGCATGCACGTGACCAGCCCGCGCGAGCCGGTCAGCCCTAGACGTACGGCCGAACCTAATAGTTCAACTTCACCACGGCTCTGCTCACGTATGGCCAGACTGCGAGCTTGTTCGTCGATCACATAGCGACGCAGACCGAAGGCAACGGTGAACAGTACCAGGATCAACCCAAGGTACAGGATTTTCCGCTGCTGCGCTTCTTTTTGATGTGGTGTAGCCATGGTTGATTATCCTGTCGGAGACGTCGGCAATCGTCTGGGTTGTTCCACTTTTGGAGAGGGAGAGCGATTTTACATCTATCCTCCCTCGTCCTTAGTCGGGAATCGAATCAGGTTGCCCCGGCGATTTCACGCCATCGCAACAAATAGTACGCCAACACAAACCACGGTAGCAAATAACCGACTAGCAATAGCAATCCGATCAATAACTGATCAGCCGGGACATTAAATCCTTCACCGGCATACCGCGTGAAATCCAGAGCCGACACGTCAGGGTTGATACTCAAAATACGCCGCATTACCCAGCGGAACGCCTCGTCAGATAGAGTGACAAAACGATCAGCGGCGGCTTGCGATTCGTCCATTTTGACATTAGATAGCTTACGGTTGGCGATATTTCGTATCGCCTCCATCGGTCCGCCGCCCTCGTTCACTCCTAATCCCACAGACGCAATGAACGGCTTCACCAGCCCACCCACATACAACAGAAACGCAGCCATCGCACTAATGACGCCGTTGAGTTGGGTGCTCAGAACGACGGCTAATCCAATCATTAATGCTAGTTGAAGCCAGAGTCCGAATGCCGCTTTGAAGAAATTCATCGCAAAACGCGAGGGCGAAGCATCACCCTGCGAAGGATCAGAAACGTCTAATCTGACATACAGATCATGACGAGCCATTCCAACGTATTGAGTCTGACTATTGCATGACACTCGAACACTCAGAACAGGTGGGCGATTTTGATTGCGATCGGCCAACTCTTTGGCCCATTCCGGGTCAGCCGCCGCCGCATTACGAAATAAGCCGGCCGGAACAAGGAAAGACTGGGTTAAATAGTCGGTAACTTCCTGACCGGGAATTTCATAATACCCATATTTCTCTGCCAGTTCATCGCGGTCACCCCCGGCAGCCAACCCATCGCGATACGCCTTATCCGCTCCAGGACGCGCTCGCCAAGTCATGAAACGCAAGTAGCAAGATACGTCGCGGCCTTCATTACCTTTTGTTGTACGATATACATCGAAGGTGTATTCAAAACGGACGCCCTTGAATGTACCCAAGATGGACGGCACACTATCGAATTCCCAACGAGCAACCTGAGCCTGAGCCTCTTGACCGGGCATGGGTGCGGTTATGTAGCCGCGGTAGTCCCATTCGCGCCCAACATTAACACCACGTTCCGAATTGTCGGTGTTTTCATAACGCAAGCGATTACCATAGAGCGGATCGCGGGCCATTAAACTTTCAGCGGCCGCTTGGGGGTTGACGCCTCGCAACACATATAACATGCTTAATGAGGACATCACAACCAACACCAGCGTCATCAGCACCAGAAATCCAAGAAACCGCCCGACGACTATCTCGAAGCGCTCGACGGGCTTGGTCACCACGGTGTGAATCGTCTGCTGCCGAATATCGGTCGGAATGCTAAAAGATGATAGTATCAGAGCGGTCAGGAACAACAGCACGCTGATCGCATAAAATACTACCCAGACGTAGGTCCTCACTTGGTCTTGAGGTTTTGATGAGATGAACCATGAACCAAATAGGAATACAATCAACAAAGCCGAGAATGCATATAACACTCGACGCCTTAGAGCTTCTTTGAAACTCAGTATCGCAATGGCGTAAATCCGCCGGAAACGTATGACTATTACATTCTCCAGCAACGGCAGGCCAACCACAACCAATGACAGTAAGCCGCCGACGGTCAAAAAGTGATTGGCCCAGCCGGTCACAAGGCGTGGTGGAATATCACCCGCCTTCACCAGAATCGGAACTGATGGCGGAATCAACGACAAAAGTCCGCCAATCAACAGGAACGCGAAACTCAAGACCGTTGCCATAACAAAGAATGTTTTCTTCCAGCCGGGAACCGCGTCGAAGTCCCGTTTCGTCCATCGCGGCAATCCAAGCACTAAGAACAAAAACAAACCAAACGCTGCGAACGCCCCAGCGTCCTGTATCCAAATGATTAACCCCGCGGGTAGGTCACCCAGGCTCAGCGGGTCGCGTTCGACGGACAGTGCTGCGAACATCGTTGTGCGGCCTCGCAAGAATCAGGAAGGTCGGATGGCGTCAGATGAAACGCCCGCTGACGGTGTCGGATTTTCGCCCGGCAGATAACGACGACCGGGATTTGCTTTGCTCTCTTCGACGATTCGCAAGAAGTAGTCTTCTAGCGTGCTGGTAGGATGGCCGATCGTGTCGAGTTTTCCACCATGCTTTTCTAGCACCGCCCGCAAATCTCGTTCTAATGCAGGCGACAAACCAACATTGCTGGCCCGCAACTCGACGCGATTTGTGTCTTGCAGTAGTGTCTTGACCGAACCGTAGGCTTGTAGTTCACCCTCGCTGAGAATAGCGATGCGGTCGCACACGTCCTGCACGTCCTCAAGGCGGTGGCTGCACATGATCACCGTCTTGCCTTGCTGACGCAGTTCGACAATCAGGTTTTTCATCCAACGCGCACCTAATGGATCAAGACCGCTCGTCGGCTCGTCGAGAATTACAAGTTCCGGATCATTGATCAGTGCCTGAGCCAAGCCGATACGCTGCCGCATACCCTTGGAGTATTCGCGGAGAATCCGCTTGCGGTCGTTCTTCAGCCCGACCCGCTCGATAAGTTCCTGGGCCCGGCGATTGCGAATGTCCGGATCCAAGTTGAATAATCGGCCGTAGAAATCAAGCGTCTCCTCGGCATTCAGAAAGCGATACAGGTACGATTCCTCGGGCAGATACCCAATCCGCTCGTTCTTCCGAACATCGCCTGCCGCCTGCCCGAACAGAAATGCCTCGCCTTCTGTTGGAAACAGCAGGCCAAGCAGCATCTTGATGGTGGTTGTTTTTCCCGAACCGTTAGGCCCTAACAACCCGAAAATTTCACCCTTATAGATTTCCACGTTCAGCGCACGAAGGGCGGTCTTCTTCTGGCGACCCCAGAAGTCGCGGTAGATTTTCGTGAGCTTTCGCGTCTCGACGATTACTTCGCGGGACATGGACCCACACCTCGGAGATTGACACACTCGGCCGATATCTTCTCTACGAATGCCAACGCGGAATCGTTCGCGCGCTTTTCCATTCCGGTAGCCACATTATCCCCGAAACGGACGCCATCGGCCATCATCGCCCCTCAATTCGTTGGGCTGGAACCGCGGCTTGTACTGCATCGAGGAACATCCTTCGACATAAAAGCCCAGATAGACCCACGGTAAACCGCGCTGACGGGCTTGATCGAGGGCCGACAGCACGTTGAACGTACCCAGACCACGTGAGCGTTCCTTGGGTTCCCAGAAAAAATAGATCAACGATAAGCCTTCCTGCTCGTTCAATTCGCGTGAAACTTTGCTGACTGCATCGACATACCCCACACCGACTAGACGCCTATTCAGATAATAGCACCACTCTTCTATCCCGAACGGATGCCGGATAAACGATTCGGCATAATCGTCGGGATCTTTGGGATGGTGGTGCGGCCAGCCTTTCGCGTCCTCTTGATAGACATGGTAGCGGTCATACAGGTCCAACTTTTCCGCTGTCAACGATGGTCGCCCGATCCGCAACTCTATGTCTTCATTTTCCTTCCACGCCCGGCGTTGGCTCCGATCCGGGATGAACCGCGCTACGTCCACCCGTAACGCCCGACACTCGCGGCAAGAGCCGCAATTCGGTCGAAACAGCGTATGACCAAAGCGACGCCAGCCGTCGAGCATCCGCTGGAGGTATTCACTGAGCGATAATTCCGCGACGACTTCGTACTCATTGCTTGCCTCGCGATCCGGCAAATAAGCACAGCGCCTGGGCGGTTCGGTAAAGGTGAAGAGCGATCTCATCATTTCACCGCTTGCTTTGAATCGACCTGATCTTTCGCAACAGCAAACCAGCCAACCAGTCTCCTAGGGGCCGTGGCAGTGATCGTAAGAGCCACACTTGCCATGCCGAGATCAGCGGAAAAGCCACAAATTTTCGGCGAGACCGGATCGCCTCTCGGATCTGCAGCGCTGCGTCGTCTAGCGACATCATCAAACGAGACGGTATCCCAATCGCTTGGGTCATCGGCGTATTTATCCACCCCGGACACACGCACGAAACCGCGATTCCATCGCCAGCAAGCTCGACCCGAAGCGAATCGCACAACGTATTGCACGCTGCTTTACTGGCACTATAAGCCGCCATGTGCGGCAATCCGCGGTACGATGCTAAACTGGACATTACCACGAAATGACCCGTTCGCCGCTGGCGCATCCCCGGCAAGACGGCATCAACCGTATTGACAACACCTAGCAAATTGACGTTGAGGATACTGTTAACGTCCTCGGCTCGCCACGCGGCCGCCGGAGTGCCGCGTCCCAGTCCGGCCGACGCGATGACTATATCCGTCGCGCCGATTTGGCCTTCGATATCACGTACAACCTGTCGTAATGCGGACAAGTCCGTGACATCGACCGTTCGACGAACGAAAGTCCGCCCGACGAGTTCGGTTTGGAGCGATTCCAACCCCTGGGCTTGTAAATCCAATGCGGCGATCTTCGCGCCCTCGGCTGCTAACAACAACGCCAGTTGCCTACCGATGCCACTGGCAGCACCGGTAATCAAGACGACACGATCGCGAAAGACGCTCATAGGTACTCATCCCGAACGGGCGTGAAAATATCCAGTGCGCGTAGCCCCTCTTCCGACGCGATCACGCGATGCACCACGCCGCCCGGAATTCGGTACAGATCGCCAGTCACGAGTGTCTTTTGCTCGTCGCCGACGATGAACAACGCCTTACCGCCGAGCACCATTCCGACTTGTTCGTGTGGGTGACTGTGGGACTCTACCACCGATCCGGGCTTCATCTCCACCACGGATAACATCATCCTCTCGCAGGCCGTGGTCTGAATGTCCACGCCTGGAAAAATAGTGTGACGCCCCAACTCGGCCCCACTGGGAAAAAATGGACTCATGACATCACCCCTTGGTAATCGTCTCGTCGAGGTTGAGCAGTATGTTCGCGACAACTGTCCAAGCCGCCCACGATGACACATCGAGCGAACCATCACGGATGGAGGCCGTCAACTCGCTCGCTTTGGGCTTATCCGCGCGATACTTGGCTAAGCTGTCCCGATAGAGACCCTCGATTAAATTGCGTTCGGCCGTTGAAGGGGCACGAGCAACGCATAGGCGGAAACCATACGCGAGCGGATCTTTGCCTCCCTCGCGCAACATCCGAGCAGCCAGCGCGACCGACGCCTCGACGAACACAGGGTCGTTTAGCGTCGCCAACGCTTGCAACGGCGTGTTGCTACGCGGCCGACGTTCGGTACATACCTCGCGTGATGGTGCATCGAACGCCATGAATGCGGCATAGGGTGCCGTTCGCCGCCAAAACGTGTAGAGTCCGCGCCGGTGTTGGTCGCCGT
This sequence comes from Planctomycetia bacterium, assembly GCA_009918525.1. Lineage (GTDB taxonomy): Bacteria > Planctomycetota > Planctomycetia > Gemmatales > Gemmataceae > RGDT01. The sequence goes on along the minus strand of RGDT01000103.1, from coordinate 5,861 downwards.
TGGAAGACACCGCCCACCGGTCACCCGAATAGGGCTGAAACCAGACCCCGTCCGGCTGGTACGGGAACACGCTTGGCCCACCGATTTTACGATCCAACAAACCGCTGATCGCCAGGGCATTATCCCGAATAACCTCGGCATCAAGGCGGAAACGCGGTCCACGGGAAAACAGACGATTGAACGGATCTAACGCCCAAGCCTCAGCGGTTACGCGCGACGATTGCCTATAGGTTGCGCTAGTAACGATCAGGCGATGGAACGCTTTCATGTCCCAGCCGATGCGAATCATCTCCGTCGCAAGCCAGTCGAGTAACTCCGGGTGAGTCGGCGGCTCGCCCTGGGTACCGAATTCTTCGCTAGTTTCCACGAGTCCGCGTCCAAAATACCGCGCCCACAGACGGTTCACCAACACCCGCGCCGTAAGCGGATTTTCTTCGTCGGTCAACCATTGGGCCAGCCCCAGCCGAGTCGCCGGCACGCCTGCCTTGAGCGGCGGAAATTTCGCAGGGGTTCCCGCCGTCAACTTCTCGCCTTTTGCCTTGTGATTGCCGCGAATCAACACGTGGGTATCACGGGGCCGGGGTAACTCTTGCATAACCAACGTACTCGCCGGACGAATAGCCGACAGCTCGGCCGTGAGTTTCGGCAAGCTCTTGTTGAGCCCCTCCGCCGCGAGCGGTCCGGCCAGCGCCCCAGTTCCCGTTCGGGTGCGACGCAGCGCTTCGATACTTCCCTGCAACAGCAGTCTCTTGAGTTTTTCCTGCGGCGTCATTAGCTCTAGAGTCGGCGTGTTGGCGCGGCCCGGATCAGTGGTGTTGTTGAAGATCGCATAGAGCGAATAGTAGTCTTTGATCGAGAACGGGTCATATTTATGGTTGTGGCACTGTGCGCAAGCCATCGTCGTGCCCATCCACACTTCCATCGTGGTGTTCACTCGGTCTACCACGGCTGCGACTCGAAATTCTTCGTCGTCGGTGCCTCCCTCGGTGTTGACCATGGTGTTGCGGTGGAAGCCGGTTGCGATACGCTGGTCGTCGCCGGCATCGGGCAAGAGATCGCCACCTAACTGTTCCTGAGTGAAACGGTCGAAGGTCATGTTGGCGTTGAAGGCTCGGATCACCCAATCGCGATAAGGCCAGATCGAGCGGCGGTCGTCTTTTTCATAACCGTTGGTATCGGCATACCGAGCCACATCGAGCCACGGTCGAGCCTGATGTTCGCCATAAGCCACCGAGGAAAGCAGACGATCCACGACCCGCTCATAGGCATCGGGGCGAATATCGTTTAAGAAGGCATCGACTTCGGACACGGTGGGCGGCAAGCCCGTCAGGTCAAAGGTAACACGACGAATGAGTGCCGTTTTGTCGGCGACGGCATTGACCCCGAGTTTCTCGGCATCCAAGCGAGCCAGCACCAAGGTATCGAGACCGGAACGAGGCCAGGCCGGGTTACTCACGGTGGGTAAAGTCGGGCGTGTCGGCTTGACATATGCCCAATGTTCCTCGTATTTCGCGCCCTGATCAATCCACGCCCTTAGCGTCTCGACCTGCTGTTTCGTGAGACGATCCCCTTTGGGCGGCATCCGCTCGGGGCCGTCGTGCATCGTCACCCGTTCGAGCAGGAGGCTGGTTCGGGCACTACCCGGGACGATCGCTTTGCCCTGAGTAGCGGTTGCGAACGTCTGCAGGTCCAGTCCACCCTTTTTCAGATCGGAACCGTGACACTTGAAACACTTCCCGGCGAGAATCGGCCTTACGTCGCGATTAAATCGCACCTCGGGAGCAGCGGCCAACAGGAGTGATACGAGCAGCATGATGCCATCTCCTTTGGGACGACGTCATGATACAACAAAATGAGCGTTCTCGAAATAGACGGATGAGGGTCATCCAGAGACAATGACTGACATTTCGGAATTATTTTCACGCATAAGTCAGGGGCAGTTCGCTACTGGAATCGCTTTCGGACGAATCGGAGCTAGGGCTTGTGCGTAACTCGACATGAAAGACATGGCTGCAAACGCGAATAATATCGCCGTCTTGTAATAAATGAGGACCGCTTTCCAGACGTGTAGCCTCCTCATCACTGGGCAAGTTGCTGCCGATCGATTCACCATTAACGAATGTACCATTCATGCTAGTTAGATCACGGACCCAAACGCCGTTCGCGTCACTCTCCAGGATGCAGTGTTGCCGTGAAACGGTCATGTCGTAAGGCAATCGGATGCTGCAAGATCGGGATCGGCCCAAAATACAGCGGATAGGTGTGGTAAGCGTAAGTTTCGCTCCCCGTAATCCACCAGCCAACACCCGTAAGATAACTAGAGAAGTCATTGGAATATCCTCACGGCCGCTCGATTAGCTCGGGTTTTTGACATAACCCACTCGCTGACCTCAATAGTTATCTCGCCAGTCACGAAAATGAGCAGACATGGTCAACGGAATCAATTGTTAGCCGCAACGATGCACCAGTACGGGAATGATCGTTGCGCGAATGACCTGATCGGCAACGCTACCCAAGAACAACCGTGTCAGGCCCGTACGCCCATGTGTCTCCAAGGCAATCAATCCGGCTCCCATATCGCGTGCCTCGTCGCCAATGGCCTGGGCGGGTTGGTCGGCGACGAGAACCCGCCCACGCGACGCGATCCCCCGCGTCTTGAGTTGTGCGATGATGGTATCTAAATACGCTCGGGCATCAGCGCGAATATCACCCTGTATGGCGTGGAGCTTGTCCCGCAAATGATGGGCCTCACGACGAGCCTCGGGCACATCGGGGGCCGCTAGAACAGGCTCTACACCGTGAATCGCCCGCAGGAGCACTACCTCGCGAACGGGTTGCATCGCGACCAACTCCGCGACAAACGCCAGCACTTTTTCCGCCTCAGCTGTTCCATCCAAAGCGACCAGCACCGGGGTGAGCCGGTGCTGGATACTTAGATCAGCCGGATTGTCCGTGCCGCGTACCAACAGGATTGGTTTGTCGGATCGGCCGACGATTTCATCTGTCGTGCTTCCCAGCAAAAACTTCTCGAACGCTCCCCGGCCGTGGGTGGCCATGACGACGAGGTCGGCCTCGGAATGGATCAGCGCGGCCAGGGTCGCTCCGGCGTCACCGTGAGGTACATCGACCTTGACGTTAACGCCGCTTAATCGGCCGGCTAATTCTTCCAGATACGTGCGATACCGGGCGGTCAGATCTTGCTCGAACTCTGTAGCACTAAAATAGGTGCTTTCTACGGAAGTCTCGGCCAATGGTGTCGAAACCGTCACCAAGTGCAACACTGCACCGGACTGTTTCGCCAAGGTGGCGGCATAGGGCAAGGCATGTTCGGCAAATGGAGTACCATCCAGCGGAACGAGGATCGTGCGAATCATGGAGATGTCCTCCTCGTTTCTATTATATCAAAGCGACCGCCTTGGGGAGAGAGATGCCCGTAAATGATTAGATGGACAGAAAGCCGTCGCGGACGCTTCCGGCTCTGAACCGAAACAGAGCCAGAAGCGTCAACGACGGCATGGTAAGCAGCCATCGTCGGTTTCGTATTTGCGTTAATCCAAGACACTCAACAATATCTGCAGTGCGTCAGCCACTTCGGGCGAAGGTCGTTCGCTTTGCCAGCGACGTAGATAAGCCCTCGCGGCCGACGCCTGTTCGCGTAGAGACGCCGGTAGTGCCGAGCCTACGGCCGGCGGGGTTGGAACTTGAACGGGTTGGGTTAATAACGCCTCTTGTGCGGCACGAGCCACGGCTAACGCCTCATCGCGAACCAGGCGAGTTAGCGTTGCCCGCGCCTGATCGGGTAGCGGCACCAGTCTACCTAGGGCCTCGGCAACCGAAACCCTCACCAGAGCGTTGGCGTCGCTTCCGAGGCGATCTAGCTCCTCTAATACATCGGTGCTGCCGATGTCCGCCAAAGCCGTTACAGCAGCAGGCCGGACAAAAGCGCTGACATCCGCACTGGCAATAAGGCGAATGTCATCCAGAGCGTCGCGATCCTTCCACGAAGCAACGGCCTTCAGCGCGGCACAGCGGATACCAGGTTGACGATGACCCAGGAACGCCCGCACGGTCGGCATGGCAAAGCGGTAGTCTACAACTGTCATAAGGTACAACAATCGACAGCACAGTTTTTCTTCATGCTGACTATCCAGCAGTTGACTGAGCATCGGTAACAGCGCAGGGGCGGCCTCCTCGGCCCGCAGTTCGATGAGTCCCTGAACGGCCAGACCACGCAAGCCGACCTCATCGCGAGCGATGCGAATGAACAGAGGGATGGCCTCGCGTGCCTCCAGAGCCACGAGGGTGTGCAAAAACCGTGTGGCAACATTTAGTTGCGAACGATGTCTCGTTAACAACTCGCACACCGCTTCCAGCCGTCGGATCAGAAGCGGGATGGCCGGTTGATAATTGAGTTGGCCAATAGCAGTAATGGCAGCGACCTGAACGTGCTGTTCATCGCTATCGAGGAACGGCAAAAGCAGTTCGCCCATCTCAGAAGGTCCGAGTTTACCCAAGGCAAAGATAGCTGCGTGAATGACGCAAGGATTGCTATCGTCCAAACAGTTACGCGCGTCCGTACGAACCGATTCGATTTTCAAAATCCCCGCTGATCCGAGAGCAGCTTGCACAACGTAAGGATTTTGGTCGTAAACAGCCGCCCGTAGAGCATCAATGGCCGTTTGGCTCACCTGACTCAGGTGGCGCATCCAACGAGCCGCCCCTGAACGGACGAAGGGGTTGCGGTCGCTCATGAGAGCGGCCAACTCCTCGCCGGTCGGAGCCAGAGCAGTTACTCGGGCCGTGGCCCCTGCCACGGCATTTTCATCGCGGCTGGAGGTATCGCCTAATTCTTGAGCAAGACGGAGCAATCGCCCTGAAACTCCGCTGCGATCCATTTCTTGTGTTTGGTCTAGCGTGGCCATCGCCAGCACTCCTAGAAAAGGGGCTTCCCTGCCCTATCGGGTCGTCAACGCTAAGCACCAAGCGTCACCAATCCGTTGGCCGTTGTCAAATCCAGAGGAATCAGCAATCTGGCGAAGGTAGTATCGGAAACGCGAAACAAACGAACGAGAGACCTAGGGGCGATTGAGAAGATCCATAGAAATCGTCGTCGTTTCAGTCCGTATCTCTTCGCCAGTCTTCCCCTTCCCATCATCAATTCTACGCATGACCACCCTCAGCGCGCTACACCAGTGCAGCCTCCCGCGCGAATTTAGTAGGGCTGTACTACCACTAATGTCAGGGAAATACCGGTAAGTTGGCTTTGAAGGCGTTGCATCGGCCAACGGTGTCCGATACGGTACTAGAGCCGCGGTCACCCGTATTAAATGGCGAGCGGGACGTGGAAACGCCCCGGTTCATGGGAGTGAGAACATGGACGACCGCGACATCTCCGCGAAGCCCTCTTCAGGTCCGAATTCGGTGGGGCTAACATTACGGGATGCCTCGGGGTTGGTTATCGCTACGCTTGCCTCCTCTTTCGATGGTGTTTATGCTTTCGACGAGCCTCCACCACCACCTACCAATCGGTCTTTAACCTCGCAGCTGAGCGGATGCGTCTATCTCGACGTCGATCGCGATGGTAAACGGGGTGCCGATGATTGCGGTCTATGCGACATCAAAATTCCGCTCGTCGGCATCGACTCCACCACCTTATCGGTCAACCTTCAAGCCTCCACCGATTTACATGGCCGATTTCACTTCGACAAGTTGACCCCAGGCGAGTATCGCTTAGGTCCGGTGACTCCTCTCTGGGATACCCGCTTGGGGGCCATGAACGTCGGAACCTCAGGAGGAAAGGCAAAAAACGGAGCCTTTGAACTGACTCTGAACGCGGGAGAACATGGGGAACGCTACGATTT
>RGDT01000102.1 GCA_009918525.1 Planctomycetia bacterium | reverse complement strand
TGTGGCATCAATGGTGTCAGCGTCGGCAGCAGCACGCGGAGGGCGAGCGGTAGGCAAAGGCAACTCGTCGTCTCCGTCCTCATCACTGTCATCATCGGCGTCCTCCCCCTCGCTTTCCCCCTCGTCGAGCCCTTCAGCATCAAACTCCTCGCGACTCACCACCTGACCCGCTTTGAACTTTGAATTGCCAGGAAGTTCGACCCGTGTGGTTCTCTCCTTCGCTGTGGCGTCGTATACTTCTTTCATTGAAAATCGATCGACAAGGAGCACAGCCGCAGGCAAATTCAAAAACGCTGTATCCTCATCGGCTCCAGGTCTGTTCCGAGCAATAATCACTTCACGACGAACAGCCTCAATTAATCGGTTAAGGTCAGCCATTTCTGTTTCGTTGTCGAGGACACGCATACGACGGATGACATCAGCTTTCAGCAGCGGTTCTCCCTTATCGTTCTTTGAGTCTAGCAACGATTCAATTTCTGCATAAATGAAATTATTGACCTTCATCATATAATCAATCGGATCAAGATCAGCAGTGTTTGCGAAATCCGTGATAGTCGCCTCGGAGAAATGCACTTCCTTGAGAGCATGGTTAAACTTCGCCTTGAAACTATCAATGCTCATCAACTGACCCGTTGATAGACGGAGTTCCTTAGCTCCAGGATATCGGATTTGTACACTGGTCTTTGCTGATAATGGAACCTTATCTTTGATCAAAGCTTGAGCGTCACCAATTCCTTCGATAGCTATAGTTCCAGTGAACGGAATGTTGATCAACCAATCATTTCCAGCACGTCGTAGCGTGTTATGATGTAGCATGGAGTAGATTCCCGAGCCGACCAAAAGCAATATGCCAAAGATCGTGGCTCGACGTACTCGCTGACCTTGATTGAGTTTATAAGATTGAGTGGAAAACCATCCCATCTCTTCAAGGACGACAAGATTTTTCTGTGCCCATTTTTGGAAGAAACCTTGGATAATCAAGGCAGTTAGACCAACCCCCAGAACCGCTGTCAGAATTGCACCTACCAACGGTGACATCGCACCACTACCGGCTAGTCTTTCCAGGCCAATACTGATCCATCTCGTGAGCAACAGGCACAGTAACAGAGAAACAAAGACGACAAATATTCCCGCACGGACGCCAACAGGTGGTTGGGGTCCAAGAAGCCGATTCCCAAGCCCAATCAACGAAAAAGCTAGGAACAGCGACAACACAAGAAGCAGAGCGGCACCAACTACTGGGAAGCGAGCAAGTTGCATGCCACCCAGCGATAGGTTATTCCAGACTGTCCACCACATGTCGGGAACAATCTTGAATAGCACAACGAGCGAAAGGATTAGGTACACCACTCCCAGAAGGCTGAGAATAGCCGGACTGAACGGGGGAACGCTCGGTCGTGCATCGGTGTTCGTCTTGACGGCCACGGCCATGGCTACTTCCATCCTCACGGTCGGGGGAGGCGTCGGCCGCTTCCCACAGGTCCCAGTCTTACCCTTCCTGGGGGCAAGGTGGTCGATCATCATCGAGCAGGGGCGGAGAGACTCGAACTCTCAACCGCTGGTTTTGGAGACCAGTGCTCTGCCAATTGAGCTACACCCCTATTTACGCAGGGCAGCAGGGTGAACAGTCAGCGTAACAAGTGATCTCGCAGACTTCGCTACTGTTGTTACTGGACAGGCTGCGATTTGTTTCTCTTTTCTGAAACTTCAACCCCATCCTGCCATCCCTACTTCTTCACTTCTTTCGTGATTCCTTATGTGTCGTGTGCTTCCGCTCCTTGCGGCAATACTTCTTCATCTCTAGACGACCAGCGCCACGCGTTTCCTTGTTGGTGCGGTAGTTGCGGCCGTTGCAAGAGGTGCATTCGAGCCAAACGTATTCACGCATCGGTATTCACCTTCATCAAAAGCCAACCGGCCGGAAGCCTGTATGTTAGCAGGCTCACCGGCCGGCTACAAGGGATGTCACGCCAAGATCTTCGTGACCACACCTGAACCGACCGTTCGGCCACCTTCGCGGATCGCGAATCGTAGGTTTTCTTCCATAGCGATCGGCGATTCGTCGATCAACTTCACAGTCACTTTTACGTTATCACCCGGCATGCACATCTCAACGCCTTCCGGGAGCGTGACCGCGCCGGTCACATCCGTCGTGCGGAAGTAGAACTGGGGACGATATCCTGTGAAGAACGGTGTGTGCCGACCGCCTTCTTCCTTGCTCAACACGTACACTTGAGCTTCAAAGTGTGTGTGGGGCTTGATCGAGCCGGGCTTCGCCAACACTTGACCGCGTTCGAGGTCGGTACGTTCGATACCGCGTAGCAGAACGCCAACGTTGTCACCGGCCATTCCATATTCCAGGGTCTTCTGGAACATTTCGACGCCCGTGACTGTCGTCTTCTTACTGTTCTTCATCAGACCGACGATTTCAATTTCGTCGCCGACCTTGAGCTTGCCTCGCTCGATTCGGCCGGTACCCACCGTACCGCGACCCTTGATCGAGAAGACGTCTTCGATGGACATTAGGAAGTCCTTATCCTCGGCCCGTTCAGGGGTTGGGATATAGGAGTCCAACGCATTCATCAAATCGTCGATGCACTTGCCAGCCTTGTCATCTTTACCTTCGGTCTGCATGACGGCCAACGAGTTGCCCTTGACGACCGGAACTTCATCTCCGGGGAATTCGTATTTGGTCAACAGTTCGCGGACTTCCATTTCGACCAGTTCGAGCAACTCGGGATCGTCAACTGTGTCCACCTTGTTTAGGTAGACAACAATCTTCGGCACGCCGACCTGACGAGCCAACAGCAAGTGCTCGCGGGTTTGCGGCATCGGGCCGTCGTTGGCGGCCACCACGAGGATAGCTCCGTCCATCTGGGCCGCACCGGTGATCATGTTTTTGATGTAGTCAGCATGGCCCGGGCAGTCGATGTGGGCGTAGTGACGGTTCGCTGTTTCGTATTCGACGTGTGCGACCGCGATGGTGACAGTCTTGAGGTCGTCGCGTTCGGTACCGCCTTTAGCGATGTCCTTGTAGGACTTGAACTTTTCAAGTTTGTTTTTGTACGCTTGACGCGCTACGATAGCAGCCGTCGTAGTCGTTTTTCCGTGGTCGATGTGACCGATGGTGCCGACGTTGACGTGTGGCTTGTTGCGCTGAAAAACTTCCTTCGCCATCGCTCCTCCGCAGGTTCAGGCATCAACCCGGAACCGCGTTCATTTGACGCTCCGGGACGGTTGAAAAAACAGGGACCAAGACTACGACGAGAGCTGCTGGAGGGGGTTGAACCCTCGACCTCGTCCTTACCAAGGACGCGCTCTACCACTGAGCTACAGCAGCACGGTCACCGCCACCAGGACAACAACCCTGGATCAGAGAGCGGGCGAGGAGATTCGAACTCCCAACATCTTGCTTGGAAGGCAAGTGCTCTACCGTTGAGCTACACCCGCAACGGGGACCGATTTACTTTTTTCCTTAACTCGTGTGTCGCCTCCTAAGTTTTATTGGGTAGGGAGGGATTCGAACCCCCGTAAGACATCGTCTGCCAGATTTACAGTCTGGTGCCATTGGCCGCTCGGCCACCTACCCTTGTGACCCATCGCCGCTCAAAGCCGGCGGTGGGAATCGAACCCACAACCTTCGGTTTACAAAACCGATGCACTACCGTTGTGCTACGCCGGCAAGGCGCTGTGGAAAGTGTAACTATAAGAGCCATCATTCAGAATCGCAAGACGAATTTTCTTACCCTTTCCTTCCTTTTTCCAGGACACTCTTTTTCTTCTTTGGTTCATTATCTTTCGCCATCCTAGCGACCTTTGGTTCGCCCATCAAGATCTGGCTTTCTTCGGCTAATCACCTTGCGGCGGCTGTTGTTCTCTCTAGCCTTCTCTCTGCCGCCCTATTGCCCTGGAGTAGCGATTCTCATGCCAATCGTCACTTTGCTTGTCCTTGGTGGTTCTCTTACCACTGGGTTAATCATCGGACTTCTCGCGGCTCTCAAACTCGCCATGGCTCAGCAGCCTGAGCGATTGCCATGCTCCGTCGCTACATTACTAAATATTTTGAATTCCGCATTTTTCGCTTTGATGCTCATTGCTGCCCTTGTTGTAGATTATTTCGGTACCCAGTTATCGCTAATCAGCGGGTCTATTCTACTGAGTGCTTCCTTGACGGGGCTGATCCTTGTGCCTCTCTCCTTACGGAGTTTGCCTCTGCTGCTCGGTGCCGGTCTTGGTACTTCGATATTCTATCTATCGCTGATTCAACTAACTCCGGTGGGACTACTCGGCACCAGCGCTATCGCGGCATCGTTATTGTTCGGTACCGTTCTGATGGGCATGGGCGCTTTACTCGCGTACCCTCTTCTTGATCTGCTTTCCACTGCGCTCGGCTATCGTTTGAGTTTGTCCCTGCTCGCTTGCTTCGTTCTGCTTTGGGGTGTGCTCGCTTTTTTTACTCCTACGGAATTGCTCCTGTTCCAAACCGGATTCGATCCCATTCGCGTCATCACCAGTGGCAAATTATGGCTAGCGGCCTTGGTATTCGCGTTTTATGCGCCTTTGGAGGCATTCGTGTCGGTGTGGGTGACAACCTATCTCACCAAACGTGACGCTGCTACCTCCGATAACCCATCTGTCGATCCGAGCGGGGCGACTGGTGATCCGCGCGATCAGGCCGCTGGTTGGGTTGCCTGGTTCTGGTTGGCTTTACTTGGTTCCCGCGTTCTACTGGGGTCTTTTCTGCATCTCAGCACTCTTCAGGATGCTTGGCAACCTTTCTTCTTAATTATCCCGGCCCTGATGACGGCCGTCGTTTTCGGCAATTTGTCAGGTTCGTCCACGACGCGCCAGGCCCTCTATGGCGTGATATTGTTGGGCTTTTTCCTCGGGCCAGTCTTACCCACTCTGTTGGCCATCGTCGCCCGTCTCGCGATTGGTAGCGCGTTGGCGGTCGCTTTATTACACATCGGCGGGGCTGTTGGCGGTGTCATCCTTTCGCCGTTAGTCAACAGTGGGGTCAAAGAGCGATCCGCTGCGTCGGCCCTGTGGATCCCTCTATTTCTGTCCCTTGCACTGACGGCGACCGCGATGTTCTTCACCCTGAGCGGTTGATGGTGTCCTGCAACGGCAAGTTACTTCTTTGGCGTCAATTGAAGCTGGATCGGACGAACACCCTTGAGTGGAGCGTCGTCTGCGATACGCTTATCGCGCACAAAGCAATATACCAACAGTCCCGCCTTGTCGATACCCAGAGAACGAACGTGATTGTCTGGCACATCCTTCTCCACAATTTTCGTGGCTTCGGCATATAGTTCGTCCATCGTCAGGGGTGCGGCTCCCTCGGTTTGGTGACTTCCGATGTCCTTGCCCGTCTCGATCCACTTTGGCTTTGGCGCGGGCGGATTTTCGCCCGGCTTGATCGCCATCGGACGACCAAATTCTTCGTAACGTCGTTCGACGACCTTGTTATCTTTGACCGTGATTGTGGTCATGTGGCCGAACCCGAACGCGGATGACCAGCGGACTTGGTAGGTGTAGTTACCTTCACACGCTTCCCGAGCTTTAAGCCATTTGGTCTGGCTCTCCTTGAGCTTTTCAGCGTCCGAGGGGGAGGCGGCGTGAAGGATGTAGACGAAGACCAGACCAAAGAGAGAAACAAGTTGTGTTACGCCACGCATGAGAAAAAGCACCTCTAGTACTAGATCAGCGAATACGGATCATTATGGGAAATAGACTACAAAAAAATCTCTTCCTTTGCCTATCCTGCTGACCTCGCGAATGGGTTATTGCTTCGGGTAAAATCCTTTTTATGAGTCAGAACCTTATCGGCTCCATCGAGCGTGTGACCTACCACGATCCCGATTCCGGCTATGCCGTCCTACGTGTGACAACACGTGGGCGACGCGGGGTGGTGACGGTTGTTGGTAAACTTCTTGGGGTTACCGCTGGAGAAGTGGTCGAAGCGTCCGGTGTCTGGATTTCCGACCCGCGACACGGCGAACAGTTCAAGGCGGATGTGTTAACTCTTCGTGAGCCAACGACATCTGAAGGGATCGAGAAGTATCTTGCCAGTGGGTTAGTGAAGGGAATTGGCCCGATCTACGCCCGCAAAATCGTCGCTGTTTTCAAGGAACGCACGCTTCAGGTCATCGACGAAAGTCCTAGCTATCTCAAGGAGATCAAGGGCATCGGTCCCGAACGCATTAAACGCATCCGCGAATCGTGGCGGCAGCAAAAAGCCGTTCGCGATATCATGGTCTTTCTTCAGTCTCACGGGCTGGGCACGCAAAAAGCCGTCCGTATTTACAAAACCTACGGCGACAATGCGGTTTCCATCGTCCAAGAAGATCCCTACCGGTTGGCGGCGGATGTGTGGGGAATCGGCTTTGCCACCGCCGACGAACTGGGCCGGAGACTCGGGATCGACCCCGGCTCGTTGCGACGGGCGCGGGCGGCATTAAGGCACACACTCGACAGCTTTTCCAGGGAACAAGGGCACGTCGGCATGCCCGAGCAAGAAGCGGTCGTCCGAACGCTGGAGAAGGTTCCGGGACTGCCGGAAGCGACCGTGCGGGCCGCAGTCGACGACCTTCGTCAAAGCGGCGACGTGGTGCGCGAACCGGGCGACCCGCCCTGGCTGTACCTTAAGCCGTTATTCTTGGCGGAGCTAGGCATCGCACGGGCAATTCAGAAACTTCAACAAGGGGACAATCCGTTGACCGGAATAGACCCCGAACCGGTGTTGATGCAGATCGAGGAGCGGATGGGCCTGCGTTTGGCTCGCCAGCAACGCGAGGCCCTCGTGGCCGCAACCCGGGAGAAGGTGTTGATCATCACCGGTGGTCCCGGCGTTGGAAAGACGACTATCGTTCGTGGGTTGGTCGAGTTGTATGCTCACCGGCGCATTGCCCTGTGCGCCCCGACTGGCCGCGCCGCTCGCCGTCTCAGCGAAACGACCGGACGCGATGCTCGGACAATTCATCGCCTCTTAGAGTTCGATCCCGCTTTGGGCGGTTTCAAACGCACAGCGGCTAATCCGTTGGAAATGGATCTGCTGGTGGTCGATGAATCGAGCATGGTCGATGTGTCGCTAATGAACGCTCTATTGCGAGCGATGCCACGTCGGGCCTGTGTCGTGCTGGTGGGGGACATAGATCAACTGCCTAGTGTTGGGCCGGGGTGCGTGCTATCGGACCTGATTGGGTCCGGGGCCGTCCCTACCGTGCGTTTAACCGAGGTGTTTCGGCAGGCCGAACAGAGTTGGATCGTGCGGGCCGCTCATGCTGTGCGACGCGGCGAAAGTCCTCAATCGGCTCCGCCCGGTGGAACCGGAGATTTTTATTTTGTCGAGGCGGAAACGCCCGAGGCAGTGGTCGAGCGACTGGTGGCGATGGTCCGCGAGCGGATTCCGCGGCGTTTTGGGCTGGACCCCGTGCGTGACGTGCAGGTATTGACACCCATGAACCGCAACGAACTCGGTGCGGAGTCGCTCAATAAGACGTTGCAATCCGTCCTGAATCCCAACACCAGCCCGAGTGTCGAACGCTTCGGCAAGACTTTTCGCGTCGGCGACAAGGTTATGCAGACACGCAACGACTACACCCGCGAAGTCTTCAATGGCGACGTAGGGCGTGTGACTCGCATTGACGAGGCCGAACGCGAGACGGTCGTGACGTTCGACGGCCGGGAAGTGTGTTACGACTTCGGCGAGCTTGATGAATTAGCTCTCGCTTATGCGTCCACTATACACAAAAGCCAGGGGAGTGAGTACCCTGTGGTTGTGGTGCCTTTGCATGGTCAGCACTTCAAAATGTTGCAGCGGAATCTGCTTTACACCGCGATTACACGCGGCAAACGATTAGTGGTAGTGGTGGGGAGTCGGGCGGCTCTGGAACAGGCGGTTCAGCAGGCGGATACAGGTCGGCGATACTCGTTATTACGCGAACGATTGCACATGCCGCAAGCGGATGAAGTAGACGAAGTCTGACCTTGGCGGCGGCATGTCAGATTTTTTTGGATGGCACGTCGAGTTCCTGAGCTTTCAGCACGAATAACGGGGGCATATCGTCGTCTTTTAGGCCGTTGAGTAGATTGAGGTAACGCGTTCGGGATAGGTAATAGTGCCAGCGTGGGTGGTTAAGCACCGTCTTGACTGGGGCTATCTGTTGTTCTGCGCGTATTTTGAGAGGGTTGGTAATCACAATCGGGCCAACCTTGGGTTGTTTGCTCTTGGGATTGTACGAGGTAAAAATTTCTTTGAGGATGATGTTGGACTCTTTCGGTTTGTGCTCCATCGCCAGTACGACCGCCCGCCCGATCTGTCCTAATCCTTTGAATTCTCGCGGGGTGTTGAATTTCTCCAGACGCTGGAACAGGTTACGGGCGTCATCGAGGCGTCCGGCATCGAGATAGAACAATCCCAATTCCATGCACGCGGTTTGTCCCGGACGTGGATCCTGTCCTCGGCCTGGGCTAAGGTAATCATCCACAGCCTCACGCAAGGCTCGCTCTCGCATACTGGGCCGTGGTATGCGCTCGCCGGCGAGGGCGTCAGCGGGTCGGATGTCTTCACCGTGGGGCAGGGGACCTTCCGTTGCTCGTTCTCGCCAGCCGATCAGTACCCCGCCTGCCAGCGATAGCAGTATTGTCAGCGCGACGAGGCCGAGCACTAGGGCATAGCCTGACGACGAGGGTTGAACTGCGGGCGGTGCGATCCCAATTTCAGTCGCCGAGCCGGGCTTAGGGCGAATCGCGCCGATGTCATCAGGAATGATGCTGTTCAGCACGTCCGAATCGACTTGGATTGAGATGGTTTGGCTTACTATCGACTCGCTAAAATGTTCTCGTAGCCGGGAAATCTCCCGACTCAATTCGCGTGCCGACTGATAGCGATCCTCGGGCAGCTTGGCCATCATCTTGTGAACAATACGGCACAACTCTTCGGGTAGATCGGGGAGTAATTCGTGCAGCGGTTTCGGCTCGCGCTGGAGGTGCGCCATCGCTACTTCAATCGGGGACGAGCCTTGAAATGGTGGTCCGCCGGTTAACATGGTGTAACAGGTGACACCGAACGAGTAGATGTCCGTGCGCGGGTCAATCGGTTTGCCTTCGACCTGTTCGGGAGCCATATACGACGGCGTGCCCATCGTATCGCCGCTATGAGTGAGATTCAGGCCCATGCGTCGCTTCGGGTCCAGTGACAGCCCGAAGTCGGCGACTTTCACATCACCTTTGCGAGTCAAAAGGATATTTTCGGGTTTGATGTCACGATGGGTAATACCTAGTTCTGCAGCACGTTCGAGTGCGGACGCCACTTGCATCATGATCCGCGTAGCAAAATTCAGATCGGGTACACCTCGCCGTGCAATGTAGTCGAGCAGATTGCGACCGTCCACATACTCCAAGACCATATACGTCTGGCCATCAGCTTGGCCAAAATCATAGACTTGCACAATGTTCGAGTGCGTCGCCTTGGCTACCGCTTCGGCCTCTAATTTGAATCGGGCCATCGCGTTGGCGTCATCGGCCAATTCCGGCTTGAGTACTTTCAACGCCACTTTACGGTTGAGCGTCAATTGCTCCGCCAGGTAGACCTGACCCATCCCACCCTGACCCAGTCGCCGCAATATCGCGTAATCTCCGAAACGTCGCCCACTGAGGTCGGCGATCTTCGACAGTGATACAGGCTGCGGCCTGGATCGTTTTATCATCGGTGCCGCTCCTACAAAGTGATCGAAAGGCCCTCTAGCCTATCAAGAAAAGATAAATCGCCGTAGCGTAGAGAAGCACCAAAGAACCGTTTTTTTGCCATGTTGTTCCTTGGAGTTCTCTGCGCCTTTGAGCATTAATTTCTCTTTTTCGGCGTCTTGAGGCATTTATCTCCTAGCTCGCTACCTAGCTGTTATTATAGACATTTGCAGAGGCCAAGAGATCGTCTACTTCGAGTTGATAACAACTCGCATTACCATTACCCGTGTAGACGAAACGACCATCGGGTCCAAACGTCACCCCACGGACCTGATCGTCAAGTTCCCACGCTCCGAGTGCTTCGCCGGTCGTCGCGTTCCAGAGCCGAAGCGTACGATCGTCTCCGCCGGTGGCTAAATGCCGACCGTCGCGGCTGAAGGCCAAAGAAGTCACCGTATCGCGATGGCCGCGCTGTGACCAACGCCTCACTCCGGTCTCGGCATCGTACACGACAATCCAACGCCCGAGATCCGCAGCCGCCAGCCAGCGACCATCCGGAGAAAAGGCAAGGGCCGTCACTCCGCCTGGAAGGATGCGACGCTTCACGCGAGCAACTGTATCCCAAAGTACGATTTCCCCATCATCGCCGCCCGTTGACAAATAATCGATGCCCGCGACCGCGAGAAGTGCAGAGGCGGGGCACCAAGCTAATGCCTCCACCCCGCAAGCATCAACGGCGTCGGGAATAAGCAGAGCTGGTTCACCACGAGGGACATTCCATAACCAGACGTCAGACGACTGGGTCGATCCGGAGGCGAGTAGGGCCGAGTCGGTACTGAAAGCCAGTACGGTAATCGGACTTCGTTGGCCTTCGTACTCGACGACGTGTCGGCCGTCAGCATCTAATAGCGAAAGCGCGGCGGTTGGGTCTGACTCGTCGCTGACCCGGCTGACAGCCAGCCAACGTCCATCGGGGCTGAGAGCGAAGGTCCGCAGGGGTGAAACGGTTTCTAGCGTCAACGGAGCGTTGTCGCTATCGACGACGAAACCTCTCAGGGCGGTTCCCATTCCCTGCGTGTAGAGCTTTCGGCCCGAAGGATCGACGGCAACAGTAGTCCGAGGCAGTGGGGAATCGTTAAGGGACCGGCTCGACTCTTCGTCGCCGTTCCAGAGGTAGATAAGTCGGTCGCCTCCGGCATAGGCCAGGAGGGGAGGAGACAACCTCGCCTTGTCGTCGGGGCTAAAGCACAGAGAGCGTATTTCTGCAGTGGACGTGCGTAGGACGGCTACTTCCTCGTATCGTTCGGTATCCCACACATGGACGCAGTTGTCCGAATCCGCAGCGGCCAACCAGCGCCCGGAGAAACCCAGCGCGATGGCGTTGACCTGACCTTGGTGATTGTTGAGTAAGATGATTGGGCGACCGGTTGCGACATCCCAGACGCGTACCGTTGTGTCCCATCCAGCGGAGAATAGGCGACGGCCGTCAGGATGCCAGAGCAAAGCGGGGATGCGGTCGGTGTGATCCGCCAGCGTTTGGATTTTGCTTCCGCTGTCCAGATTATACAAGGCGATGACGCGGTCTTCCCCGGCCACGGCCAAACACCGCTCGCGGGAGATGGCCATCGCACTCACGCCGCAGCGATGGCCGTGAAATTCGTGCAAAAGTCGGCGTTCGTACCAGTCCCAGACCTGGACACGACCATTTTCGTGGCCGGTGGCCAGGACGGGGGCACCCGGTTGGAAAGCCAAGGCGGTGATCCAGGCATCAGGCGGGGCCGACCATGACGCGAGCCGTTGTCCCGTAGTCACTTCCCAGATAGCGACCTCATCACTAGCCGAAGCAGCGAGACGGCCCGACCAATTAAACGCCCAGACGGTCGCCAGTTCGTCGAGGTGATGCTGTTGGCGACGGCTTCGGGTGGCGAGATGCCATTGTCGTATGGTGCCGGGTTCTTCAACCGACCACAAGGAACCATCAACCGAGATAGCCAGAGCGACCAACTCGCTAGAGGCAGAGAGAGTCGGCGCTCCGAAGACGCGCGGCGGTTCGGGCGGGATAATCGGAGCAAAGGTCATCGCCTTGAATGCCTCAAGAAACGCAACCGGCGTCCGGGCCGGAAAATCAAGTTTATAACGTATTCTACAACAGAGGCGCGACTCGTGCGGGAAAACAAAGCGCCGCTGAAACAACGCACTAGAATCCTTGACCGGATAGGGAATAATGCAACAAGGGGAAGCCGGGGGATTGAATATGCGTCGTCGCGGATTCACACTAATCGAGCTTCTCGTTGTGATTGCCATCATCGCTATCTTGATCGGCTTACTCCTGCCCGCTGTTCAAAAAGTGCGTCAGGCAGCGGTTCGAATGCAATGCGCTAACCATTTCAAGCAAATCGGCCTCGCTTGTCATATGTATCACGACACGCGCGAAACCCTACCACCCGTACGGCTGTGCCCGGCCCCGTGGAAGAGCGGAGCCGATCCATTGTGTAATCAGGTGACCTACACGGGCGAGTTTACGAGCGAAAACGAACGCTGGTGGGCACCGTTCGATAATCGCCCCGGAACGAGCGTGACTCAGGCCCTTTCCAACTATGTACCGGATGGCCTGATCTGGCCCTATGTCGAGGGTAATCGCAGAGTCTTCCAGTGCCCACAGGGAACTGATCCTGACCCATCCAGTCCGACCTTCGGCCAGACTTTCCAGGTTAGCTACGCTCTTAACTGGGTGGAACGCGGCCCGGCCAACCTCAAGCTCACGGCCATTCTCAACGGTACCAGCCAGACCTTGCTCGCCTGGGAACACAACAATATTCCCGCGTGTGCAACACAAACCGCGGCCAATATGCCGCGTGTGCCGGTGCTGCTGTCCGACCCGGCCGTCGCGCGGCATTATCCAACGCGGCACGGCCAGGTGCTCAACGTGCTCTATGCCGATGGT
>RGDT01000101.1 GCA_009918525.1 Planctomycetia bacterium | reverse complement strand
CACCAGACCGCTACTCACCAACGCTTTGCACATCTCTTCGCCCAAGCCGACGATGTCCATGCGGTCGCGTTTGGCGAACGACTCGATACGTCCCTGAAGTTGGGCCGGACAGGTGTGGACGGCAGTGCAGAGATAGATGTTTCCCGTTTCGTTGAGCTTCGTCGGTGCGCCACAGGCCACGCACGTCGAGGGGAACTCGAACGGTGTCTCCGCGCCGGTGCGGAGTTCCTTAAGCGGACGCACAACATAGGGAATAATTTCGCCTTTTTTCACTACGATGATCGTATCACCGATGCGAATGTCTTTTTCCCTAACCTGAGCTGCGTTGTGCAGGCTGGCATTCGACACGTTGGTTTGGCACAAATGAACCGTCTCGAAATGGGCAACCGGCGTTTGCTCGCCGTACTTGCCTACGCTGATTTCGATGTCCAATAGTTTCGTTATACCCTGTTCGGCCTCGAATTTGTAGGCAATCGCCCATTTGACATGCTTGGCCGTGGTTCCTAGACGGTCGCGGAGGCTGAGATCGTCGATCTTGATCACCAGACCGTCGATGTCGTACCCGAGTTCAAAACGGCGTTCGGCCCACTTTTCGCAACTAGCGACGACCTCTTCGATGGATTCGCAGATGGTGATATCAGGTGTAACGTGGAATCCAAATTCGTGCAAGTGTTCGAGCGTTTGCGTCTGCGTCTTGATCTCAATGCCCTCGACGTGGCCTGTGCTGTAGGCGAACAGACGTAGCTTTCGCGACACCGCTTCCTTGGGATCGAGCAGACGCAACGAACCGGCCGCCAGATTACGCGGATTGGCGGCCTCTTTTTCGCCGCGTGCTTTGAGCAGGGTATTGCGTGCGGCAAAGTCAGCTTTGGTAATGTAAATCTCGCCGCGCGCCTCGAAGTAGGGCGGAGGGTTCGTGGTACGCAGACGCAACGGGACTCCCCCGGCGGTGCGGACGTTGTGGGTCACGTCATCGCCTCGTTCGCCGTCGCCCCGAGTGACGGCCACGTCTAGGAGGCCATTCCGGTAAGTCAACGATAAACTTGCGCCATCGATTTTCGGCTCGACGACATAGCGTAAATGGGGTACTCGAAGTTCTTTTCGGACACGAGCGTCGAATGCGCGTAACTCTTCGACGTTATAAGCATTGTCAATCGACAGCATCGGCAGTTTGTGTACGACAGTCTTGAGGCTGTCAACCGGCGCTCCACCGACTCGTTGAGTAGGGCTGTCCAGCGAGGCGAACTCGGGATGTGCGGACTCCAGCGTTTGGAGTTCTTTTATGAGTCTGTCGTATTCCTGATCGGAAATAACCGGACGAGCCTCGACGTAGTAGAGGTAATTGTGATGATGTAATTCGTCACGTAGTTGCGCGATGCGTTTCACCGGGCTTGGATCCGTCGTCTTTTTTGCCATCGGAGGAAACTCCGCTCAATGAAAGGGGACTATCGACCCCCGCTCGCACGGGGGGGAACTAACAAGTGTTATTATGTACATATGCCGGGCAAAATGCAAGGTCGGTAGGTTACCTTACCAGTGTGGCGGTAGTTTTTCGCTGCGCAGCCATGCCGTCCACCACAGGTCCATCGTGAACTGTGCCCCAGCGCGACAGCGTTCCAGCACAAAAGAGCGGCTCTCTTTGGTTGGTTTCTCGAATGCACCAGCGGCGTCAAGTTTGTAGCATGTTTCGACCAGCTTGTGCGACTCGTCGATCCGTTCCAGGACGTGTTTCCAAACATCATCCCGTTTCAGTGCCTTGAGGCTGCGGGTGATTTCCTCGGCTTTCAAACCATGTCGCTCGGGGAAGGCATCGAGTTTCAAGTGGATTCCTTTCTGGGCGATTGTACCGTCTGCCGATTTTTTGCCGTCGTAGTTGCGTGTGGTGTGCAGGGGCATGACGCAATCGCCCGTGAGGTGCGACAAAATACCCGCATAGACGACGCATTTTTGTTGAATGATCAGATTGTCTGGTTCCTTGCGATGGTCATAAAAAGCGACAGTCAACCGATCATAATTTTCCATGATGGCATAGGGTAAGAAGCCGACCAACTCGGGATTTGCTTTCAAGTCTTGGAGCAGTTTGATGGCCTTCCAGCGATTATCGGGCAAAGTTTTGCCCTGAAAGTCTTCTAAATCGATGAAGTGGTCAGGAGCTTCGGCAGCGCGGAGGTAACGTGCCTCGCGGTTCTTCCACCGATCCGGCTCGCCCGCGAGATGGTACAAAGCCTTGGCTGACGCCCGGAAAAAACGCGGCATATCGTCGGGTAATCCCGAGACGGCCGCCTCGGTGATGGTTCCGTGGCCTTCGACCCACCATGCTCGGAGCCATCCTCCTATCAGCAAAACAGCGCACGCGGTCGGAAACCACCATAATCGATGCAACATGATCCACCTCATCACGGAAAATAGATAAATTGTAGGGGATTTGATGTCCCTGCCGCTGCGACAGGACAGCCCTTCTTGTTTTAAGGCTGAAAGCGATAAGAGAGCAAGGGAAGAGCGTCCGACAAAATACGATGAATGCCAGGAGGGTACGTTTCATGATGCTCAAATGGAAACACTCGCTGGCAGGCCTAGCTCTCGCTTTGGGCCTGACGGCTCAAGCTCAAGAGGCGGGCTGGCGGGCGGTTCCAATCTCATCAACACCGTCAGGTACACCTCCAATTGCGACGATTGGACGACCGATTGCTACGTTGGGTCGTCCAGTTGCAAACCGTGTTGAGGTGCCGACCACCCGAATGCGACAGCCGATCATTCGTGCGGCGATGGACGAGGAGCTGCCTTTTCCGCCGCCTCCGCCCTATATTCAGGTGGTGGGTATCGATCCGATCCTCGACTCGGGACCGTCTCCGACTCCGTCTTTGTCTCCTGCGGAACCACTTTCGGTCAATTGGCAGGGACCGCCCGATACGGTCGATCCCCCGACTCCAGCAGCGTCCGCGGTACCTGCATCACCGCCTGACCTCATTCCCGGTGTTGAGCCGAGCCACCCCGTATCGCCTACATGGTGGGGCAAATGGAGCGGCTGGGTTACCTGGGGCGACCGTCCCAGCGGCAAGTCTCAATCCTGGGCGAGCGACAACTGTATGCCCGGTATGATTTCGCCGATTACCATGCCATTCTTGTTTGAGGATCCCCGAGCATTGACGGAAATTCGGCCCATCTTTATGTACCAGAGCATCCCCGGTAGTACCCCCGGAGTCGGTGGTGGGAATGCGTGGTTCTTCGGTACTCAGGCTCGGCTTGCGTTCGACGACCGCTTTTCTTTGGTACTCAACGAGTTGGGCATGGTTGGCATCAATCCCAGTAACAAAAGCGGCACCCTCCAATCGGAATCCGGCTTTGCTGAAATTAAGATCGGGCCGAAGTATACTTTTCTCAAATATTCTGATTGGGGATCGGTAGCCGCTGCTGGTTTGACGTTCGATTTACCGGTGGGTGGTAAACAGGTCTATCAGAATGTCGGCTCCTTGGGACTGACGCCCTACCTTTCCTATGGTCAAACATTCGGCCGATTGCCGGGGGGCTTTGGGTCGTTGAACTTCATGGGAACGACAGGCTACTCAGCGAGCATCAACAACGAGCGTAGTGAGTATTTTTTCCTGAATCTCCATTTGGATTATAACATTGCGAACAGCAATAGCTTCTTCCCAACCTTAGAGTTTAACTGGATCAAGTACACCAAAGCGGGGAGAAATGTGAATTTTGGCTTTGAGGGTGCGGATCTGATCAACTTCGGTTCGCAGTCTCGCCAGGGTAGTAATTATTTCACCGTGGCTCCTGGTTTGCGTTACCGCTTCAGTGAACACATCTACGCGGGCGCAGCCATTGAAATACCATTCAGCCAGGAAAAAGGGCTGAACGATTATCGGTTGACGTTCGATATGATCTTCCGCTATTGACCCTAAGTGCGGCCTCTACAAAATGGAGAGGCCGCAACATCGTGGCAGTTTACTTGGTAAGTTTTTCCAAGTCTTCTTTAATAGAATCCGCCCAGATCTGATAGCCCTTTTTGCTGAGGTGTAGTAAATCGGGCATTACTTCGCGTGATAGACCGCCGTCTTCGGTTAAGAACTTCGGACCAATGTCTTTGTAGAAGATCATCTTGCCGTCATCCAACTTGCTGATGATGGCGTTAATTTGCGGAATCTTCTTGTTGAGTTGATCCTTAGTCGCGACCTTGGCTTCTTTCGGCGCTCCGGCACGAGGGAAAACGGCTAACAATAGGATTTTCGTCTTCGGTTGCTTTTCGCGCAAAGCCATGACCACCGCCTTGATGCCTTCGGCAATTTGTTCGGCAGTGTCAGAGCCAGCGTTGTTGGTGCCGATCATGACAACGGCAGCTTTTGGGGATAGGCCATCGAGTTCTTTGCCCTCGGTGATGCGCCAGAGCAGGTGCTGGGTGCGGTCACCGCCGATGCCGTACCCACCAGGATTGAACGGTTTGAGGGTGGTGGTCCAGGCGTCTTTGCCTCCGCCTGGCCAAGCGTCGGTGATGGAATCGCCCAGGAACACGACGTCGTACTTGTTTTTCTGGGTTTGTTCGAGATATTTCTCGTGACGCTTCATCCAACCACCATCCCGCGGGACCGCTTTTATGGCTGGGTTTGGTTTGTTCTCGGTCTTTTTGTCTTTGTCTTGCGCGTGAGTTGTTAGCGTCGAGAAGCCCAAGGCCACGATGGCCCCGGCAAAAAGCAGATTCGTGATACGGAACATGGGAAAAATACCCCCCTGATAGAAAATGGTCCCACGTAGGAATCTAGGCTCGAAGCCGGGCATGGACAAGGGCACGTCTAGGAGGTAGACTAGTTGTATTCTCACCCTCCTGAGAGGAGATTCCGTCCCATGAACTTCCTTTCCCGTCGTCGGTTTCTTCAACTCGGTTCTTTGGCTGTTGCCTCAAAGGCGATTACTCCTTATGCCTTTGCCGACAACAAACCGTCAGATGACACTTCGGTCATCTTCCTGTGGCTGCCCGGTGGGCCACCGCACATGGAAACCTATGACATGAAGCCTGACGCCCCGGTGGAATACCGAGGCGACTTCAAGCCGATCCACACGAACGTACCGGGCCTGGATGTCTGTGAACATATGCCTTTGCACGCTCAGACGGCTCACCGTTACAGCCTGATCCGTTCGATTCACCACACCTTTAGCGATCACGGCGGCGGACACAAAAAGTTTTTGACGGCTCGCGACCCGTTCCAGCCGACCGGCTTTGTGAACGATTACCCCATGGTCGGCTCGATGGTCGCCAAGGTTAGGCAAGGACGTGCAGCGGTTCCGGACTATGTGGCGGGGACCGATCCGGGCCGAAGTGGGATTGACGTGTTCAGCTTCGGGTCGGCGTACCTTGGCCCCTCTACGCATCCGTTCAGTGTTCCGGGCGATCCGAGTTCCCCAAAGTTCACAGTGCGTAATTTGGATGCCCCGCCTGATCGGTTGGCGCTGTTGAATGATCGACTGAAACTCCTCGGGGGACTGGATCGCGACGTGCCAGGACTTCCCAAATCGGCCGGAGCGGCTGCCGAGCATCGGCAAACCGCGTTGCGGCTAATGAACAGCGAGGCAACACGAATCGCGTTTGATCTGACCCGCGAATCTCCCCGGCTGCGTGAACGCTATGGATTGCACGCCTGGGGCCAGCGTTGCCTCATGGCACGGCGTTTGGTTGAGGCAGGAGCCAGCTTCGTGACGATGGTGCTGGAAAATCCGTATCAGTCCGGTATTCCCTATCTCAAAGACGGCACCTACAACTGGGACAGCCACGCCGTCAACTGCCACATCTTCAACGACACGAAATTCCGACTACCGATCTTCGACCGCGCCGTAACGGCTCTGATTAATGATCTGCACGATCGCGGCCTGAATAAGAAAGTATTGCTGGTAGTTACGGGTGAGTTTGGCCGTACACCGCGTATCAGTTACTCGACTGGTACGCAGACCGGAGTGAAACAACCGGGCCGGGACCACTGGCCGCAGGCGATGAGCGTTCTGGTGAGCGGCGGTGGGCTGAAAATGGGGCAAGTGGTCGGTTCGACCAACGCTCGCGGAGAACATCCCAAGGATCGCCCGCTGAAGGTGGGTGATTTATGGGCGACTGTGTTCACGCACCTGGGTATCGACTACGAACATACGTCGTTCCTGGATCACACGGGTCGGCCTATCCCGATGCTGCCGGAAGGCAAGCCGATTGCCGAGTTGATGTGATTCGTGTTGGGTAGCGTCGCAGTTAAGCACTGAAGTCGCCAACGGCCTGCGGGGCCTTCGCCCTCTGGCGACTTCAACGGCTCTTGTAGAGAGTTTGCCGATGCCGGATTGGGCCGCTGCCCGTGCCGCGATGATGCTCGACCCTACTGTGACGAACCTAAATACGGGTTCGTTTGGACCGTTACCCCGCGTGGTCCGCGACCGCGTCACCGAACTGCGCGATCATCTCGCGGCTGAACCGATGGATTTTCTGCTGCGTCGTCAACCGGCCGAACTTTGGCGAGCGCGTCAACGACTTTCCGACTACCTGCACATATCGCCGACTCGACTGGTTTTCGCGACCAATGTTTCGGCGGCGGTCAATCTGGTGGCGGCCTCGCTGAAGTTACCAGCGGGCGGTGAAATACTGATGACCGACCATGAATATGGTGCGATGGTTTGGTGTTGGGAACGCGCCGCCCGTCGCCTGGGTTTGACGCTCCGCACCTTCCCTCTGCCCACAAACACCGAAAATCCCGCTGAAATTGTCGAAGCCGCTATGCGGGCAATGACCCACCGTACCCGTGTGCTTTTTTTCAGCCACGTTCTATCTCCGACCGGCCTGATTTTGCCAGCCAAGGAGTTATGCGCTGAAGCTCGATGCCGCGGAATTCTTAGCGTGATCGACGGAGCACACGCTCCGGCATTTATGCCATTGAACGTCAAAGATGTCGGGGCTGATTTTTACGCGGCAAACGCTCACAAGTGGTTATTGGCTCCAACGGGGACGGGCTTTTTATATTTTGGGCCTGGTATGGAGGATCGCCTTGAGCCTTTCCACATCAGTTGGGGTTGGCACACGACCGCGAAGTATCTTGACGAACCGGACGAGTTCGGTTCGACGCCCCGGATTCGGCGATTAGAGTTTGAAGGGACGCGCGACTGCTGCCCGTGGATGAGTGTTCCGGAAGCCATTGACTTTCAGGCGGCATTGGGGCCGGAGGCGATCCATCAGCGGATGCGTGAACTGGCTAGCATAGCCCGTCCGTTGTTCGGCTGGTTGTCGCTGGCAACTCCGCAGGCGTTGAGCGGTGCTTTGACCGCGTTTGAATTGCCCTCTGGGACGGACCCAGTGAAATTACGCAAGGCTCTTTGGGATGCGCGGACGGAAATCAACGTGATTGAGCGTCCTGATCGGTTGTTGTTCCGCATCTCGACGCATTTCTACAACACAGAGGTTGAACTGCGACGGTTGGCGGATTTATTGCCGGGAATGATCGAACGCAGTCTGGCTTAACGTTCGGTTGGCCTAAACGATACCGCGATAATTCAGGAGCCACCGTTGTATCGTGGTTTGTCTTAGAAACGATGTATATTTTGCTCTCGTGTCGGAACGCGAGCACTACAGCAAATCGAGGAAGTGACATACCCTGCTCGCCTGCAAATCGGGCGAGCGGGGTATGTAAGCGCCCCGATCACTCGCCGGAAGCGTCCGGTAGCATGGGCGATGGCAGTTATGTAGTGCCGTCGCAAAAGGTTCCGGCTCTGAACAGCAAGCCAAAATCGCATCGCGGTCTCACATCGCCACATTCTCGCGATAACCTGGTATGTGCTCAATCGTGACCTCGCCGACACGTTTCAACGCTCGCAAACCGGCTCCGGTCACGCGATAACTTCCCGGCCGAATCGACCCCGTGTTTTGTTCTAACCATCCTTCCGCGATTAATGTACCATGCAATCGCGATAACTTGCGCGGTTCGCAGCCGGGTAACTCGCTTCGTCTCGGTAGCCATGCTTGCCGATCCAGGATGGCCAGTTGAGCATAATATGACAGTAATTCGTACAAATCCCGCGACTCGCGCAGAGCCTGCACTTCATCAATCATGGTGCGTTCCTCACGTTGGCCTTAGAGAATCGGCCAACGACGACTCACGCATTCAGGCTGCCAACGCTGGAAGCGCTCGGTTGTCCGATTCGTGTGCCGCCCCTGCGTAGGGTGACGTGTCGATGGAATACTCAGTCCGAAGCACGCGCCAGACGTACACCATGCGTAGTGAGGTAATACTTAGCCCGCAAGTTATCTGTTTCCCAGGCCGGAAGGGTTGAGGGATCGTTCCTGTATGCCAAAAACCGTCGCGTTACCTCGGCGAAGTGCGCTTCGTGACCGGTACGGTACATTTCGGGTATCACCAGGCGATACGCTCCGCGAACCGTATCGAGCCCCAAACCAGCGTATTGTTGGCTGAGTTGAGCCACCCAACGGTATAAAGCCGCTTCTACATCATTGGTGTGCGGTATCACATAGACTTCGGGAATGAACTGTTCATTTTCGCCTTGGCGAATTTCGATGTCGCTTTTTGTGCCACTGTATCGAGCAAAGTGATAATCACCTCGCCCCGGTGGAGCCTCGAACTCCCAACCGACATTTAACCAGACGTGCAGCCCGCGAACCCGATAAAGGCATGTCGTGTTGACGTGATGTAGCAGTTGCCCAGACCGAATGCATTCACTCAAATTGGGCGGGAAATCGGCTTCACCCGTCACCCGTCCAAAATCCGCACGGCTCAAAATCGTCGGCGTCCTTGACGCACGCAATAACTCCACGTCATCCGCTGTCACGCTCTGATCGGCGAACAGTGTCCACGAGACGAGGTCAACCAGATGCGTCCCGACATCAGCCAATCCCTCGCCCTGCTGTTCTACATCGAAGAACCACGCCGGACGACGCAACGGCTTGCCAGCGACGTTCTTGCACAGATAATGCACGCTTTCCAGAATCACGCCCGGTCGATGTGCCGTCCCGCTGTTCGGCTCGCCGAAGACCTCACTGTCAGCAATCAACCTTCGCGTCAGAGCGGCGGTTATTTCGTGACGTTCGGTCATGATGTCCAGCGCGATCAACCGATTTTCGCGGGCCGTGCGAATCGCTTCGTCCAGTTTGCTCAGGTCTCCAGTCGTGATCACCCACGGTTTGTCGGCTAGGACGTGTAGCCCGGCACGGAGTGAAGCGAGGATGGCATCGATTTTACCTCGATTACGTCCGCTAATGACGACGACATTACCCGGCCTTTCTTCCAACATGCGGCTTAGCGGGTCGTTGGAGGTGTGAACCTCGACCTCCCAAGCCGTCGGATTATCACAACGCGAGTTGAAGCTGGCTATTCGGGAAAGATGTGACAACAAATCTGGTCCGAGCGTGGCATACACATGAACACGCGGAGCGATTCCCGGTAACATTTCTTTTTGAACCAGTGCCGCGTGAAAATGGCCTGGCTCGTATGCAATCAATCGCACGGCTGTCATAGGAGGAGATGATAGGAAGCAAACGATGTGTTGGCACCTTGGGGGACAAAGGCGCGTTTTGAACTCTGTATGTACAAAGGCTGCCCTATAGCCTTCAACCGTCAAAATAATTCAGCGATTGGTTCCCCGCGGGCCAGGATGGGGATCGGCCGACCGACACGGTCGAGGAACGCCTGTTCGGTATCGATCCCGAAGCGGCGATAAATCGTGGCGAGCAGACAATTACTGTCCATCGCCCGAGAACGCGGCTCCTCTCCGCGGGGATTGGTCGACCCGATCACCTGCCCCATCCGCAGGCCACCCCCCGCCAAAAATATGCTCATCGCTCGCGGCCAGTGATCGCGTCCCGGCCGTCGGCTCACGTCTTGATGGGCAATGCGTGGCGTCCGTCCGAACTCGCCGCAGAACACGAACAACACGTGCTTGTCCAGACCGCGTTGGGCCATGTCTTCCAGCAATGCCGAGACACTGTAATCGAAATGCGGCATCTTTTCGGCGTAGGCTTTGAAGATGTCGCTGTTGACGGAATGGTCGTCCCAATTGCTCGTCACGCCGATTTCGCCCGGTAGTCGATAACTTGCCTGACACTGGACAAAACGTACGCCGGCTTCGACCAGTCGCCGGGCAGTCAGCAGACTTTTCCCCCAGTGGGTATCTCCATATCGCTCGCGCGTTCGGTTTGTTTCACGCGTTAGATCGAACGCCTCGCGAGTGCGAATTCCGGTCAACATCTCTACCGCTCGCCGCTGAAACTGATCAAACGCTCCTAAACGCTGATCTCCCTCCAATCGTCGAGGTAATGTTTCTAACGTCCGCCGCAACCCCTCCCGCCGACGTAACGTCAGCGAAGCATCGGACGAGAATCCTAATTCGGCATGGCTCTCTGGAGTGAGATAAAGAGGCACGGGGTCGTAGGTATTGTTTCCCGTGGATGACTGCGGGTTGGGCCGCGGCATAAACGGCGCATACGCCGGGCCTAGGTAAGCCGGGCCGCTGCCGTAGGCTTTGGTATCGGCCACATAAAGCGGCACTTCGCGTCCACGTTCTTCGAGCTGTTTGGCAACGACGGAACCAATGTCGGGAAATTCGGAATCGTTGAGATTGGCCGCGATAGACGGATAACCGGTCAAGAAGCGATTGGTACCGCCTGAGTGTTCACCGCGATTGTGGTGCAGACTACGAACCAGCGCAAAACGATCGGCCATTTTCGCCAATCGCGGTAAATGTTCGCTGATCATTATGCCGGGGATGTTGGTCGGAATTGGACGAAATGGGCCGCGAATCTCGGCGGGTGCGTCGGCTTTGAGGTCGAACGTATCCAGATGGCTCGGTCCCCCGTTGGCCCAGAACAGGATCACGGAGAAATCACGCGATGCCTGGGGCTTCCGACGTTCGGCAGCGAGTAACCCAGCCAGGTTTGGCCCAAATCCGTCGATCAGCGTGCCTAGACTCAGGCCACCGAGTTTTATCCAGTCGCGACGGCCTAGTGGACCAGGACCGTTCGGCGGATTGTGATTCATGAGCCAAGCCCCATCATCGTCCGGCGCAGGAGGAATTCATCTCACATGATACCCGGATTTTGCTTTCATGACAGCGAAAAAAATCCGCCTGCCTACAAGCGTCCAGGCGAGCCATTGCTGATGTTTGCGGCTCTGAAGGTCGCTCCGGCAGATTCTTTTGCTATTTTTTTCTTGACGACGCTTCAAGCTGTGCTATTGCGGATCTCCTTGCAGTCTGTTCGATGTTCGGGGCGTTAAGTCACCCTGTTTGCCGGCCGGGGCTATAACGGGGCGTTGACACACCCCGCTCGCCTCGTCCCCGAAAGGAGCTTCCTATGCGCGTTGCGTTTTTCGCTTTAGCTATGGCCCTATTTTTCTTACCTTCGCTGGCTTCAGCGCAGACGAATAACCCCGTCAATCGCAACCCAGGGATTAATTTACCCACCTATGCCAGCACACGGTTTAATATGACAGGTGCTCTGGGTAATATCTTTACCCTGCGTAACGTCCTGCCGTCCTTCCGCTCTAGTGGTCCCGTGTCTAGCAACATCCCAGGTGCAGTTCCCTATGGCGTCCCCGATCCGTCCAATTCCTCTGCTTACCTCCAGGGCTTCGGCTTCCGTCGGCCGGGACGGTGATCCATCCGTTCTCACGACGATCAGCGTCGTCGATTGATACCAGAGGGACGATACGATGGCGCACGACCACCACAGCCGGCCAAAGGCGATTCCAACTCATTGCCCCAATCCGGCCTGCGCTCGCGTCCACCGGGTGAAAAGTCGATATGCCGGAATGCGTGGACGATGCCCGGCGTGCGCCTCCTGGATGTATGTACCCAATACCCCGGAAGCCTTATCCGTCCCGATGACATCTTCGTCATCGAGTGGTTATGATGAGAGGGGGTATGATCACAGTACCGACCGGGGCGTTGACACACCCCGCTCGCCCCATCCGTCTGTCGGTTGGGCAACGACCGTTTTTCTCTTGCTGGGCATGGTCGGCCTTATCTTACTGGCGATCTCTCCCCTACTTCCGGGGCACACCGCCCTGGCCGACGGCGAATTTGCTCGCGTACTGAATCAGTCCAGCATCCCGGCTGTCGTGCCTGATTCGCTTTTGATTGCTGTCTCTGTACCGTTGTTCGCACTCGTGTTACCTTTGGCCGTGTTATGGACCAGCGCGATCTATCAGCGTCCCACTTTGCTTGGTCGTCTGCTGTGCTTCAGTTGTGTCGCTTTCTCGTCCCTATCGGCCTTTGTTGCCGGATGTCATTACGGCGATCAGGTCGTGTGGTTACGTCAACTCCATATACTGACGGAATCGGGTAAATCGGCGGGGTGGTCGGGGGATGTGGTGTTCCAGCGCAGCCTTTCCGCCGAGCGCCGCTATGGCTTTCCGTCGGTGATGGCGATCCCGGACGAGGTGAATCAGTTTGGCGGGACCAGGCCCAGCCAGCTCAACAACCTTGCCACCGCCAGCAACAGCCCGCTGGTGCAGGGCACGATCAGTCGCTGGCGGGTGCAGAGCGGGCGTCTGCGCTTCAACGCCAACACCCTGATCGCCGACCGGATGGCCTTCAGCAACGATCCCTTCACGCCGGCACAGGCCTGGATGGACTCCGAGGATGTGGTGGCAACCCTGCAGCCGAACGGCGACA
>RGDT01000011.1 GCA_009918525.1 Planctomycetia bacterium | reverse complement strand
GCGAGCCGCGATGCCGCCAATTCCGCAGGCATCGCGGCCGACTTCGTCGGAATATAGAAGGTTACGCGAACGAACGATGGTGCGGCCGTCTAGCATGTTAGGCCATTCTCCTCGTGCCAAGCACGACTACAGATACAGATCGATAAGTGAAACGATCCCGAGACACGAAACACAGTCATCCTATGCGGAAATTGGCCTTATTTCAAGCAAAGAACCAGGGAAATTCGGGGACCAATGCCCAGGAAAAAGGCAGTTTCTGCGACAATTAAAGTCAATCAATGTCTATGTCGCCCCGGTAGTGACAATTTTTTTCAGAAAGAGCGAACAACTTGAGGAAAAAATAGCTTCCCAGTGGACAACCCATCTATGGGTGTCGTTATGACCGGTGCTACCGGCGTCAGTTACACCAGATGTCTGCTTAATTTTTGTCGATAAGAAAAACTGATTTTGCGTTGGCTCGTTCAGGCTGCGTAGAATGATGTGTAGACCTGAGGCGAACTCCTTTTTCAGGAGATGACCATGAGCCGTGAACTGCTCGAATTGATCTTGCCGCGATTAGCGAAGCGGCTAAACCGGCAGTTACGGCGTTATAGGCAAGGCCAACTCGACGACGCCGAGTTTACGGCTCGTTTTGAGGAGCTACTAGAGCAACAACATGCTTGGCTTGCTAACCGCGGATATGCGGATGTCGATGCGGCGATAGCTGTGCATGGTGCTGTTCTCGTTCTATCTCAGCCTGGGTTAAAAGCGGAAGCAAAAGAACAATCCATCCCGATGGAGGTGATCGAATTCCGTGCGGTCAAGGCTGCAGCCACGGACATTGTCGAACACTATGGCATGAACCAACTCAAGGCGATTCATTTGATCGGTTCGATTGTGGCGTTGTACGCTGGGGCAAAATGAAAACCGGTCCACCTCACAAGTGGACCGGTCCATTTGGTTACCGATTGAATTTCGCTTTGAGGGTCTTGAGATTCTTCTCCATGCCCACTTTCAATGAAGGATTATCATCGTTATATTCGATTTCAATCACTTCCCACTTTTCTTTGTCTGTCGGATCGACAGTGACTTTAATCGTGCTCTTGAATTTCTTCCCTGTCACTGCACCGGCCCAACTCATGTTGATTTCGATCAATTTTCGGTTTGCCTTGGGGTCTGTGATCTTGTAGTCGAGCATTTCCATCTTGGTTGGGGAGGTGCGGACGGCCTTTAGCGTCGCCTCGCCTACTTTGGTGATGAACTCTTTTTCCGATTCGGGACGGTTCTTGAACGTCGGTGTGATGTCTTCCTTCTTGTCGTCGAAGGCCCGTGTGGGGCCAACCACAGAAAGACTCGCCACAACGGCGACCAATAGTGCGGTCAGGGTCAACTTCACGATTCAAATCCTCCCATGAGGTATTGCAAGCCGGTGTTTGTTCAGGTGGGCTTGCCTTCCGATTTCATTCTACGGGTGATTTCTAGACGGTGAAGTAAAAATTGTCGTCGGCTTCGATTGTGAGCTACATTTGAGCAAGTCTCTGACACTGGGCACTGAAACGCGGGCACTACGATGAATTCCGTTGACTCTCTGCTCAATGCGCTGCGTCGTTCCGAACTGCTGGCTCCTGAACAAATCGAGCAGATTGTTCAAGAACTTGTTCCCGTTTGTCCCGATGCCGAGAGTATCCTGCGTTATCTTGTCGAAATCGATTGGTTGACGGTGTATCAATCGAATCAGTTACTTTCCCGACGGGGCAACGAGCTAACTTTTGGTCCCTATCAGATACTCGATCTCCTCGTGGTCGGAGGCAATTCCGATTTGTTTAAGGCATGGGATACTCATCATGGTCGCGAGGTCGTGATCAAAGTACTACGTCGCGAACTGTCCGTCGATCCCGATTATGTCGCACGATTTCAAAGTGAGACCCAGATACTGGCCCAGTTGAATCATCCTCACATCATCAAACTTTTTGACACGGGTGCTTTGGAATCACGGCCCTACTACGTCATGGAAAAGGTTGAGGGCGGCGATCTGGAAGCCTACGTCCGCCGAAATGGTCCCCTATCCATTGAACGAGCCTGCGAACTGGGCCGTCAAGCTGCATTGGCTTTGCAGCACATACACAGCTTAGGGGTGATTCACGGCGATATACGCCCGGCACATCTCCTGGTTTCCTGCACGCCCAGTTCTGGAGCCGATTCGGTTCTCAAGATCATCGACTGGAGCGCGGCCCGTTTGATCGCTGATATACGCCCGAACAATGAAAGTAATGACGATATTGAGAATGTGGACTATATTGCTCCCGAGATGTTTGCGGAATCAGGGCGTCTAAACTTACCGCTGGGTTCTGTTTCTTGGAAGATCGATATTCGAGCCGATCTGTACTCACTGGGCGCGGTGTTGTACTTCCTCCTGACGGGGTTGCCTCCATTCAAGGGCGGGACGACGGCGCAGAAAATCGCCAAGCATCGGCAAGCACCGCCACCCTCTGTACGCGACATTCGACCGGAAGTCAGCGTCGAACTGGACGAACTGATAAAGCGACTGCTTGCGAAATCGCCCGACGAACGTCCCCGCATCCCGCTGCTGATCGTCAACCCTCTTCGTAAGCTCGCGTCGGGTGCGATGAATGCCACCGGTTCCGACAGTCGGGCATCGATTCCTGCACTTCGTCCATCGGTATCAAACCGTTGAGGTTTACGGCTGCAAAAGCGCTGGTTTGATCGTCCACGCCTGACGACGGGCCAGGTCCATCATGGCAGGAGCGCGAAATCCGGGAGGGAAAATGACCCAACCCCAGAGCTTTGGATCGTCCGCCGAAACATACTTTTCCGCGGCCAGTGTAGTCGGTTGAAACGTGAGGTTCGCCGGAATTTCACGTCCGTCGAGTCG
Source organism: Planctomycetia bacterium (assembly GCA_009918525.1). Taxonomy (GTDB): domain Bacteria; phylum Planctomycetota; class Planctomycetia; order Gemmatales; family Gemmataceae; genus RGDT01. The sequence goes on along the minus strand of RGDT01000011.1, from coordinate 26,007 downwards.
CTCCAGCACGACCTTAGCCAGAGTGCGCAGATAGGCTTCGGGTGTGACGCCGACACTCCCCAGCCAGATGGTGCCGGGGAGTCGGCGGTGCCGTGCAATGTAGGCTTCGACATCCTGCACGGTACGGGTGAACTGGCTGGCGTCGCACGTCACCGCTTCGCTCATCATAGCCAGCCGGCTTGTCGGCCCCAATGGGCTGAACGGCAAGGGGCCTTGGCCTGCTTTGGCTTTTTCCGGTGGTACGGCCATCAACCGATTAAGTAGCCCGAAGGTTTCAGCTGCTGATAGGGTAAACCCATTGTGGGCCTGATACGTCACACCATCGCCAACACGAGCAGCCACGGCCCGAAGGTCGGCCAGGGTGAACTTGTGGTTACGTGAACGGTCCGCATAAAGTTTGGCCGCCTGAGAAGCGGTGATGAATTCCACATCCTTGAAGCGCTGCATGTATGCGATGTAGTCGGCGAAAATGCGTTTACTAAGGCCCGTTTCTTCGGCAGTTTTCTGCGGGGGCAGCACCCATTTTTCTCGTGGTGGATTGGTACCTTTGACAAAGTTGACACCGTCCCAGAATTTGCGATGCACCCATTCGCAGGGATGGTAGACGATACTGACGATTCCGCCGCCTTCGGCCAATAGTTCTTTCCGTGCGGCGGAGAAGCGGTCGAAGGCTTTTTCCAGTTCATCGGGTTTGTTGAGATCGGCGCGGATGGTGTGGGTGAGGCGGTAGAGATTTAGCACGCCGGCGAAGTAGCACGGTTTCCCATCGAGGGAGACGTGCGAACCGGAGTCCAGATAGATCATATTCCAGCGGGCCAGAGCGCCATAGCTCTGTGGCCCCCAACTGCTTCCGGGTTGGCCATAACAGGTCGGCTTCTGACCAAAGATGCGTTCGACATCGCGCCAGCCTTGGCCTTCACGTCGTTCGAACTCCTCGACACCCTCGTCCCAATCAAGATTGGAAAGATACATAGCCGGGGTCGGGTGAACGCTGTGGAAGTCGGAGTGATAGCCGATTTCATGTTGCTTGAGAGCCGCGATAACATCCTGGCGTTTGCGAGCGGCCAGGGTGCGTGCTTTCTCACCGACGACCTTAAAAGTACCGCGAATTTTCTGTTTTGTGAGGAAATCAGCTACCCAAAGCGCGGCATCGTCACTGGCGGGAAGGACATAGTCCTCGGTGTCGAACCACAACACGACGTAGACCTTGGGAGTCGGTTTCTCAGCGGGCAGACAGAGGGCCGCGAACAACAGAGCGGACAACATCGGAAAAACCTCGGAAATTGAACACTCGGCATAGTGTTTGCAAACTGACATCCGAATAAAACCGGCCCTTACCGAGTGTAAGGTGGCCGAACATTGGAACAACAAGTAACCGCAAGCCGGACGAGGTACAAGATGGACTGAAATAGACCATACAGGCAAGCGGAAGCATCAAGCATTCTAGAGGAGCAGAGACGCCGGACAAGGCAAGGCAGATGTTGTTTTGTGCAAGTCCGGGCGTGCAGATTTTGAAGTGTTGGATCTGTGTGTGTTGTTTTCAAGTGAAACCGTCGTTACCTTCTGGAGCACTGCTGCTATGTGGAACATCTGGCGTGAATGGGTTGCCTTGTTCTTGTCCTACCGAACCCGAAAAGTGTCTCGTAGACGTACCCTGATCCTTGAAGGTTTGGAAGGGCGAGTAACTCCCGCCGTGTATAACGTAACGACATTGGCTGACGTCGTAAGTCCCACAGACGGGCTGTTGAGTCTTCGCGAGGCGATCACTCTGGCCAACGCGACTCCGGTACTGGATACAATCAACCTGCCGATTGGAACGCTACGCATTCAACGACCGGGTATCAACGATAACGCCAACTTGACCGGTGATTTTGACATTAATGCTCCGGTAGTAATCAACGGCTCAGGCATAAACAATACCGCAGTGAGCGCTGAAGGATTAGATCGTGCTTTTGATATAGCTGGAGTCAATGTTACGTTCCAAAATATGACCATTACCAATGGTGTGGTTGGATCTAACGAGACGACGAAGTGTGGTGGTGGTGTTCAAGTGATGAATGGTAATTTAGCGCTGATCAACACCAGAGTGGCTCACAACGCGTCCTACTCTTATGGTGGCGGTATCTACGTGAAAGAGGGTTCGCTAACGGTCAGCGGTACAATCATCTCGCAAAACGCGGCCTCGGATACGGGCGGTGGTTTTTATGTAAGCAACGATAATGCTGGTTTTGTGCGGATCACGAACTCGGTTATCACGCAAAACACAAGCACTGATGCCGGTGGCGGATTCTATCTGAACGGCGTGCCAACGCTCACTATTAGTGGTTCTACGATCAGTTACAACGCTGGAACTTATGGTGGCGGATTTGGAGCCACCGACATCAAAACTCTGACGATGACTAGCAGTGTCGTCAAGAACAACGCCGGCTACGGTTATGGTGGTGGAGTTTATCTGGACAGTTATACTGATGAGAATGTGAAAGGGGTTGATGTAACTATTTCAGGTTGTACGATCAGCTATAATGCCGCTTATGAATATGGTGGTGGTTTTTATGTTTATGAGGCCAATATATTATCGGTGACATCGACTACGATAAGTAATAACAGTAGTAGTAGTTCTGGGGGTGGCTTCTTTGCTGAATATGTGTATGACAATTTGACGATAACGAATTGCCTGATCGACGGAAATTCAGCGTCAGATACGGGCGGCGGATTTTACGCATACTCGATAGCAGGGAGTCTAACGATAAGTGGTAGCACCATCAGCAATAATACAGCTAGTTACGGTGGTGGATTCTATGTCTCCAATGTCAACGCTATAAAAACGGTATCGATTACCAATTCTCGTATCTCCAATAACTCGGCATACGAGAAAGGAGGTGGCGCATACTTGATTAATACCGGTGCTCTGTCAGTGACCGGTACGACGGTTACCGGCAATCATTCTGGATCTTCAGGAGGAGGACTTTACGCCTATTCTGTGACCGGGAATGTCACCATAAGTAAATCGACATTTACCACCAATTCAGCAGAAGATGGAGGTGGATTCTACATTTACGACATCACCGGTGATCTGGTCGTAACCTCGTGTACTATTTCAGGTAATTCTGCTTCTGATAGTGGTGGCGGATTCTATGCCAAGGATATTGGTGGGAAAGTAACGGTTTCCGTGTGTGTGCTCAGTAATAATTCTGCAGGTACTTATGGAGGCGCTTTCGGCCTCTCCAGTGTCAAGGGTGATTTGCTAGTCACAGGATCTACCTTTACAAGCAACGCAGGCGCTGATGGTGGTGGTGGATTTTATGCTGAAAATATTAGTTCAAACGCTTCCATTACAAACAGTAGGTTTACCCAGAATAAGTCGGCCTACTCGGGCGGTGGTTTTTATATCCATGATGTGGGCGGTAATTTAACCGTTTCCGGCACAACGATCAGCGCGAACAAGTGTCGCACCTACGGTGGCGGGTTCTATGCGACCAGTATTGATGGTATCGTAACCATCACGGCTTCCACAATCACGGACAATAAATCTGCTTCCTATGGAGGTGGATTCTACCTAAAAGACATCTTAACTCCTGCGGACGTGAACTCAAATGCTCTTGTCATTTCCGCAACCACCATTGCGAGGAATAACGCAGGCTCACATGGTGGAGGTTTCTATGCAACCGAACTTCATGGTTCGGTTAGTATTTCTCGTTCAACCATCTCGTCCAATGTCACAGGTGGGATCGGTGGGGGATTTGCTGTAGATGCCGATTTAGGAGCAGATTTGTTAGTCGCAGATTCAACAATAACAAATAATGTGGCATCTTTTGAAGGCGGTGGCTTTTACGCGGATGCAATGGCAGATGTAAGTGTTACAAACAGTACCGTCTCGAACAATACCGCAGGAAGCTGTGGCGGTGGATTTGTGGGCGGATCGTTTGGTACAACAAAAGTGACCAAGTCGAATATCTCAGATAATATCAGTGGAGGGTCCGGTGGAGGCTTTTATGTCGATGATGGCGAAGGAGCGTTAGGCGTATCGATTCAAGGTTCTAAGCTATACAACAATTCGGCTGGTTATAAAGGGGGAGGTGTATACTACTCTTCTACACATTCTAGTGTCACGATGATGATGGTATCTAGTTCGGTAATCGACTATAACCGTTCTAGCGTCATGGGTGGTGGTGTTTTTGTTTCCGGCGATAGTATAAATCTGATGATGGATAAGTCAACCGTCAGCCGGAATATATGTTCGATGTATGGTGGTGGAGTATATGCTGAAATCGACTATCTCAAGATTGTCACCAGTACCTTCTTCACTAACAAGGCAGGCTCATTTGGTGGTGGTCTCTACATCAAGACGACTAATAAAAATATGTTGTCGTCGATTGAAAACTCAACCTTCAGTACTAACCGTGCCGCGGAGCAGGGCGGCGGTATTTACGTTGCGGACAATGGCATTCAGACAGGCCCTGTACCAGTTCTAACTCTGGATTCCTTGACCATCGCCTTTAATGTGTCAAAAGCAGGTGGAGGTATTTTCAATGCCGATCTTAATCCTGTTGCCGTGCGTAACAGCATCATTGGACGAAATTTGAACGCAACTGGTCTCAATGATGTCACAGGCATCTTTACCTCATCCGGTTTTAATCTCGTACAGTCTGATGGCTCCACGAGTACGGTGTTTATTGGGGACGTTACGAGCATCACTAGTGTTGACCCCAAACTGGGAGCCTTAGCCTTTAATGGTGGGCCTACTCAGACCCACTTGCTGCTGGCCGGCAGTGCGGCTCGTAACAATGGTAATACCTCGTTAACAACCGATCAGCGTGGTTTCCCACGACCCGGTTTGGGCAATCCCGCTAAGGATATCGGTGCTGTGGAGATGTAACCGCCTTTTAGGTGGAACCGGGCGGGGAATGGTTATTTCCCGCCCGGTTTTTTTGCATACATGGAGATGTAATTATGATCGAGCGTCAGGCAGTTTTGACTACAGCCATGGCCCATCATCAAGCGGGGCAACTGGCGTTAGCCGAGCGTTATTGTCGTGTTCTGTTACAGTCGAATCCTAATGATTCGGATTCCTTACATCTGTTGGGCGTAATTGCCCATCAAGCTGGACGTCATGATTCGGCTGTTGATTTGATAAGTCGAGCACTTCCTGTATTGGGAAAAGTTGCCGCAGTTCACGCTAACCTGGGTAATGCCTATCGAGCCTTGAATCGTCTCGATCAGGCTCGCGTCTGCCTAGACGAGGCTTTGCGATTGGACCCTTCCAGTGCTGATGCTCATGCTTTTCTCGGTCAGATTTTTTTCCAACAGGGTAAGCTTTCGGAAGCGTTGCAATCGCTTCAACAATCGCTACGATTCAATCCTTCCCTACTCATCGCTCACCGCACGTTAGGCTCGGTTCTTGCTGCTCAAAAGCGTATTCCGGAGGCCATCGAAGCCCTTCAACACGCGATTCGTCTCGCTCCCAGTGCCCCCGATATTCATGTTGCTTTGGCTGAATTACTGGCATCCACACGACCCGAAGAAGCTATCGTATGCTACCGTGAGGCACTACGTATTAGCCCTAATTATTTCGCAGCTTTCAAAAAATTGGGAGTGCTTCTGCTCCAAATGAATAAGCCGCACGAATCTGAAGAAGTCTACGAAGAGGCTTTACGGTATCATCCCGATGATTTTGATTTTCATAATAATCTTGGTGTTGCACTAAATGCTCAAGGAAAAAAAGTTGAAGCGGTGGTCCATTTTCAGGCTGCTCTGCGTCTTAAGCCTGATTTTGCCGAAGCTATGAACAATCTGGGTGCAGTGTGTTTACAGCAGAGTAAATTTCGTGAAGCGTTGAAACATTTTGAAAATGCACTCAAATACCGCTCTGATTATGTTCAGGCCGCATTGAATCGTGGTGAGGTCTTATCGCGAATGGGACGCAATCAGGAAGCCCTATCCCAACTCAACACAATAAACGCCCAGTATCCTCATCTGGCCGAGTCTCATTGGCTTGCTTCAGAGGTGCTTCGTCAGTTGGGAGATCACGACGGCGCTGTGCGTCGTAATCAGTATGCTCTTGGTCTGAACCCAAAACTAGCGCAACGCAACCAAAGGACCCCGGTGCGGGTATCGCGGCCTTTACAGCCTAACTATCGTCCAAACAACTTTTCCATCGAATGGAACAATCGTGGCGTCACGCTGCGAAATGAGGGCAAATATGCCGAAGCACTGATGGCTTTCGATCAAGCGATCCAATTCGATCCTCAATTTGCATTGCCTCACGTCAATCGCGCTGCTGCACTTATCCAATTGGGGCAACGTGACGAAGCCGTATTAGCATATGAAACGGTTTTGCAGCTTGATCCGAACAACTCGGTGATTCATCTCCAACTAGGTGTTCTTCAAAAACAGTTCAATAACAATCATCGGTCGGTGTATCATTTCGCTGAGGCGGTTCGTATTGATCCAATGCAAGCAGACGCTCACAATAATCTCGGTGCGATTGCCATGGAGCAGCGGAATTTTTCCGAGGCAATGGAGCATTATCAGAGAGCGTTAATGTGTAATCCCGATTTTGCCGAAGCCCACAACAATCTTGGTGCTCTGTACCGGGAACGCGACAATCCAGAAGAAGCGATGGGGCACTTCTGGGAAGCGATACGTCTTCGCCCGGATTATCCCGAAGCGCGGACCAATCTCGCGGTCGTATTAATGGAGGAAGGACGATTACAAGAAGCTATTGATAGCTATCTCGATGCGTTGCGATTACGGCCCGATTTTGCCGAAGCAGAAAACAATCTCGCGTACCTGTACACAGAGTTGGGCCGACCGGAGGATGCACTTAAACACTCATTAAGAGCGATAGAGTTACGTCCGACATTTGGCGAAGTGTACTCCAATCTTGCCGATCTGATGCGTCAAGGTCGTTATACATTTACTCCCGATCAAGTTCAATTCATGGAGAAGATGACCACGGGCGTAAATCGACTGAGTCCTGAAGATGCCGCCCCATTCCATTTTGCTGTCGCGACGCTTTGCGAACATCAAAAGAAACACGATCAAGCGTTTCGCCATTATGTGCTTGGCAATCGTTTGAAACAGCAGCAATTCGCGAATCAAAATCGAGTGTTCGACCATGAGCATTGTAAAACGATGTTCGACAATATTATATCAACCTTTACGGCTGATCGGTTTGCGCAGATGACTCCGCCGGGCCTAGATAGCGAATTGCCTGTTTTCGTGGTGGGAATGCCTCGTTCGGGCACCACATTGGTTGAACAAATTCTCGCGAGCCATCCGGATGTTCACGGTGCCGGCGAGCTGAAGCAGATTCAGCGCATGGTGCTGAGGCTGTCTCGTCGCGACAAGGAAGAGCGAAAACTCACTCTCGACGTAACGCCGCCGCACATGCGACGGCTGTCTCAAAACCATCTGGATTATCTGCATCGTTTAGCCCCAAATGCCAAGCGAGTGGTAGATAAGATGCCCGACAACTTCGCGCATCTGGAGTTTATTTACACATTGTTCCCCCATGCACGGGTGATCCATTGCCGTCGTGATCCGATCGATACTTGTTTATCTTGTTTTGTCCAAAATTTTCGCTCGATTACTTTTGCGACGAATTTTGAAGATTTGGCGTTCTATTACCAACAATATGAACGATTGATGGATCACTGGCGCAAGGTGATTCCGCTTCGCATGTATGAAGTTGTGTATGAGGAACTTGTAGAAAACCAGGAGGCGATAAGCCGTGAACTGATCTCGTTTCTAGGGTTGGAATGGAATGAGCGTTGTCTGGAGTTTCACAAGACGGATCGTCCCGTACAGACAGCGAGCAAGCTTCAAGTACGCCAACCGATCTACAAAACTTCAATGAAACGCTGGAAACGATACGGAGATCAACTTCGTCCTTTGATCCATTCTTTGAATTATACTGACGATTGGGGCAAAGACCTCAAGAGCGGCGAGGTGATCCGTGGCTGAGCCGAAGACAGTTCTTTTAGCTTGCGAACTGGGCGGGGGTATGGGGCACATCGACCCCTTGCTGCGTATTGCTAAGGGGTTGGCAGCCGAGGGGCATCGGCCCGTTTTAGCGGTTCGCAATCTGTCTCTAGCATGGCCCAAGGCCCGAGAGACCTCTTTTCCGCTCATGCAGGCTCCAGTTTTTTTCTGGCGCACATCTGCCGGAGGGGTTCATTCGTCGGCGGGCTATGCCGACACGCTAGTGCAAACAGGCTTTGAAAGTGTTGACACGCTCATGCCGCTCATACGCGGCTGGGAAGCGTTACTTGAGGATTTACGACCCTCTTTAATTATTGCCGACTACAGTCCTGTTGTAACGCTCGCGGTGTATCGCAAACTTCCAGTGCTAAATGTTGGCTTCGGTTTTATCGTTCCACCAACAAACGCCCCTACATTTCCGCCTTTGGTGCCGAACAAGCCGGACCTTGTTCCGCAACAAGATGTGTTGAACGTGATTCAAGCGGTACAACGTCTGCGTGGACAGCCCGAACCTGAAACCTTGACCGGGGTCTTCGCCGAAGCCGAGCCGTTCTTGACGGTGTTGCCCCAACTAGATCATTACGTTCATGTGCAGCGTCAAGGGCATCTAGGGCCGATGGTAGAGTTACTGCCTCCGCAACCGTGGCCTGACCAGCCGCGATTCTTTGCTTATTTGAAAGCGACCAATCCGAAGGTTGAAAATCTGTTGTCGGCTTTGGGTCAGTCGGGATATGCCGGTAAGGCGTTCGTTTTGGGGGCATCGGCTGATGTTCAGGCCAAGCTCAGCCGTTCGGGTGTGGAGATTTTGTCAGCCCCAACACCGATCAATGAGGTACTACCCCATGTTAATGTGGTTATCCATCACGCCGGCATCAACATGTCTCAACAGGCGTTGGCTGCGGGCCGACCTCAGCTTTTGTTTCCGGAGCATCTGGAGGGCTTGGTGACGGCGGCTCGTCTTCATGCGCTGGGTGTAGCGCACTATGCGCTTGACGATATCCGTCCGCGGATCATCCAACAGGGGCTTCGTGAGTTGATGATGCAGCCGAATTTCCGTGATTCGGCCATGAAGGTTGCAAAAACCATCTGTGAGAGCGGACCATGGGATCCACTGCCCCGGATTCTTGAGCGTTGTCGTCAACTACTCGCTTGACGACGAGTTCTTGCTTGACACGGGAGCCCTTTCCGCCGAAATTATATTGAAGCCCCAAACGCGGCGCGTACCGATATGGCATTCTTCACAATATCTTGCTTTATCTTCTTTGTGCCTTCTGTCGATGGTGCGGCCATTTACAAGGCCCAGTGTGTTCGTTGTCATGGTCCCTCGGGCGAGGGTACGAAACAGTACAAGCCCCGATTGGAGGGCGATCGTTCCATCGCTCAATTAGCTGACGTTATTCATAAAACTATGCCCGAGAATGCGCCCGGTTCGCTTTCGGCTGAACAGTCTCAAGCTGTCGCTTCGTATGTTCATGATGCTTTTTATTCTCGGATTGCCCGCGAACGTAATAGGCCTGTTCGCGTCGAGTTGGCTCGTCTCACGACCCGGCAGTATCGTAACGTTCTTGCCGACCTTGTGGGCAGTTTCCGTGGTACGCCCGGTTGGACCGACCAGCGTGGGCTTAAAGCCGAATATTTCAAGAATCGCCGATATCGGCCCATGGATCGCGTAATTCAGCGTACCGATTCCCAGATCTTACTTGATTTTGGTGTTGAATCGCCGGCACCAGGCAAGATCGAAGCTCACGAGTTCTCGGCACGCTGGAACGGTTCGATCTTGGCCGATCAAACCGGCGAATATGAAATTGTCATCCGCACCGAGCACGCTGCGCGATTGTGGCTCAATGACCTGAAACGGCCCTTGATTGACGCCTGGGTAAAATCGGGTAACGACACGGAATATCGGGCGACGATTTTTTTGGTGGCTGGTCGTCTCTATTCGGTTCGTCTGGAGTATTCCAAAGCGAAACAAGGCGTTGATGATTCGGCCAAGACGAAGGGAAAAGAACAGCCCAAGGTCAAGTCGTCCATCGCTTTGTTATGGAAGCCGCCCGGGCGCAGTCAGGAGGCGATTCCTTCAGCGAATTTGTTGCCGATCAATGTGCCTGAGTCGTATATCTGCTCGACATCTTTTCCACCAGATGACCGGAGTTACGGTTGGGAACGAGGTACAACCGTTTCCAAGGAGTGGGACCAGGCAGCGACTGACGCCGCGTTGGAGGCTGCTGCAGCGATCGCCGAACGTGCCGACGAACTGGCCGGGGTGAAGGAAAACGACCAAGAACGTCCCAGGAAGTATCAGCTATTCTCGCAGGCATTTGCAGAACGCGCCTTTCGTCGCCCTCTTAATGCGGAGGAAAAGAAACGCATCGAGCGTCAGTTGGCGGTCGATGCTGATCCCGTCATCGGATTGAAGCGTGTTGTCCTGTTGGTGTTGAAGTCTCCTCAGTTTTTGTATCGCGAGGTCGGTAACTCTCGCAATGACTATGACGTTGCCGCGCGGCTTTCGTTTGCGTTGTGGGACTCGTTGCCGGACGCGGCCTTGCTTGCTGCGGCATCGGCAGGAAAGTTGTCAACGCGGGAGTCGATCGCCTTGCAGGCCGAGCGGATGCTCGGAGACCCACGCGGACGCACGAAGCTTCGGACTTTCTTGTTGACTTGGCTCAAAGCTGACCAGCCGCTGGACCTGAGTCGAGATGCGAAAAAGTTTCCGGGGTTCGATAGCGCCCTTGTCGCGGACATGCGCAGTTCGCTGGAGTATTTCCTCGATGACGTGGTGTGGTCCGACACCTCTGATTATCGGCAACTTTTGCTTTCCGATCAGGTGTATGTGACCGGGCGCATGGCTAAGTATTTCGGTGTAGGCAGCAGGGTTGAGAACGGCTGGGCCAAGGCAAAACTCGATGACGGGAAACGCTCTGGGGTGCTGACCCACCCCTATCTCCTGGCTGGATTTTCGCACAGTACCGAGAGTTCGCCGATCCATCGGGGGGTATTCCTCGCTCGTAGTTTGTTGGGTGTGTCGCTCAAAGCTCCGCCTGAGGCCGTCGCTCCTCTGGCTCCTGATCTTCACCCCTCTTTAACCACGCGCGAGCGCGTCACGATGCAAACGCGTCCGGCCAACTGCATGACCTGTCATGAAATCATCAACCCGCTCGGCTTTACGCTGGAGCATTTCGACGCCGTCGGCCGTTATCGTTCCGAGGATCATGCCAAGCCGGTCAATGCTGCCGGATGGTATCAGGCTCGCGACGGCAAGACCGTCAAGGTCAATGGCTCGCAAGAACTAGCGGCTTTCGTGGCCGACAGTCCCGAGGCTCATGCGGCCTTCGCGGAACAGATGTTTCATCACCTGGTGCAACAGTCGATCCGAGCGTATGGGCCGGATACCTTAGAACGCCTACGTAAATCGTTCACGGCGAATCGCTATCATATCCGTCGGCTGGCCATTGAGGCGGCGACGGTCGCAGCGCTTGGGCCACCAACTAAAACCACGCCCTGACCCTTTCCCGGGAGTAATTTGTATGGTTCGCACTACAGATCGCCGCGACTTTATCCGCGAATTAGGACTTGGCGCGGCATCGTTGCCGTTCCTGGGAAATCTGCCGGGACTCGGCTTCGCGAACCAAGCGAGGCGGAAGCAGCGGTTGGTGGTGATATTCAGCCCCAACGGGGTCGTGCCGAACGCTTTCTGGCCGACCGAGCAGGGGAGTGATTTCAAACTACCAAAGAGCCTCGAACCGTTGGAGCCTTTCAGGAAACAGACACTCGTGCTTAACGGTGTGTGTGATCGAGTGCGTGGTGATGGCGATGCCCACATGCGTGGTATCGGTTGCTTGTTGACCGGTGTCGAACTCTATCCGGGCAATATCCAGGGTGGTTCGCACACTCCAGCGGGTTGGGCCAGCGGTGTGTCCATCGACCAGGAGATCAAGAGCTTTCTTCAAAAGGAAACCGCAACGCGGACACGGTTCGGCTCGCTGGAATTCGGTGTGCAAGTCCCGGATCGCGCCGATACGTGGACTCGGCTCTCGTATGCAGGGCCAAACAAGCCCATCACGCCCATTAATGACCCGTACCAGATGTTCGCGAAACTGTACGGCAAAGCCAAAGATCGCGAATTGTTGGCCAGTGTACTGGACGATGTAAAAGACGATCTGAAAAAGGTGAGCGGAGCAGTCGGCGTCGAGGATCGCCGGTTGCTCGACGAGCATGCGACTTTTGTCCGCGAGATGGAGAAAGAACTAAGGGCCGCGGCCGGGGACACGGTGAAGCGGGTCATTCCAGAACTTCCCGCGAGTGTGAAAAACGAGAATGATAATATACCCAAACTGAGTAAGATGCAGATTGACCTGATGGTCAATTCGTTCGTCAATGATTTCGGCCGTGTTGCGACGTTGCAATACACGAACTCAGTCGGGATGGCTCGGATGCGTTGGCTGGGTGTGACCGAAGGGCACCACGAGTTGTCGCACGAACCGGACAGCAACGAAAAAGCTCAGGATAAACTTACCCGGATCAATCACTGGTTCTGCGAACAAATCGCCTATCTGGCGAAAAAGCTCGCCGATACACCGGAACCGGGCGGAAGCGGTAGCCTGTTGGACAACACCACCATCGTCTGGACGAACGAACTGGGCAAGGGGAACTCGCACACGCTGGACAACATTCCCTTCGTGCTCGTAGGCGGTGGGCTGAACTTCAAAATGGGACGCTCGCTTAAACTGCCTCGCGTCCCACACAACCGGCTATTGCTGTCGTTGGCTCACGGTTTTGGGCACTCCATCAAGCAGTTCGGCAATCGCGACTTCTGCGGAGCCGGCCCGCTGGTCCTGAGCTGACGTAGCTGTCATGCCGCTGGCCCGGTTGACACTCCCGAACCATGGGAAGACGTTTGATAAGGCTGTGCGAGCGGCTCCGGCCCTGCTGGAAGCCGCCAAAGCCAACACAGACGAAGTTTATCGTCTGTTGGGCACCACAGCCAAGGGGCTAGGCCAAGAGGAATCCCAGCGCCGACGGGCGCGATTTGGGCCTAACCTCATCGCTGATAACGGCTCTGTGGGCCCTTGGATGCTGGTGGGGCGGGCATTGCTCAACCCACTCGTAGTCTTGTTGGCACTGTTGGCAGCGATGTCGTTTCTTACGAATGATCTGCGGGCCGGTATGGTCATGGTCTTCATGATCGTTCTGGGCGTGGTCTTACGATTTGCTCAAGAATCCCGGGCCGAGGATGCAGCAGCTCAACTGAAATCTCTGATTCGTGTCACTTCTGCCGTACTACGCGATGGCCTGCCACGTGAATTGCCCCTAGAAGAACTCGTCCCCGGCGATGTCGTCGCGTTGTCGGCCGGTGACATGATCCCGGCCGATGTGCGATTGATAGCTTGCAAGGATCTTCACGTTGTCCAATCAAGTCTCACCGGCGAGACGTTTCCCGTTGAAAAGTTCGACAGCCTCGAATCTTCCGACTGTTCGCCTTTGGAATGTCGTAATCTGTGTTTCCTGGGCAGTAGCGTCGAAACTGGGACTGGTCATGGCGTTGTCGTGTCAACGGGACGCGATACGTACCTTGGTCAAATGGCCGGCACTATCGTTGAACCATCGGTGGAAACCAGCTTTGATCGCGGAATTGCTGAGTTCACCTGGCTCATGATCCGCTTCATCCTGGTCATGGTTCCGGTGGTTTTCCTTATTAACGGATTGACGAAGGGGAACTGGAGCGAAGCCTTTTTCTTCGCGACCGCTGTTGCCGTGGGCATGACACCGGAAATGTTGCCGATGATCGTCGCAGTGTGTCTGTCTCGCGGGGCGGTGTCGATGGCAGGGAAGCGAGTTATCGTGAAGCGACTGAACGCCATTCAAAATCTCGGCGCGATGGATGTGCTATGCACGGACAAGACGGGCACGCTCACTCAAGATCGTGTCATTCTCGAGCGTCATTGCGATGTGGTACTCCAAGACGACGAACAGGTTTTGGCGTTGGCATATCTCAATAGTCATTTTCAGACCGGATTACGAAATCTAATGGATCGAGCCATTCTCGATCACGTTCATTTGCACGAACAATTGAACGTCCCGGCTCATGAGAAGGTGGACGAGATACCGTTCGACTTCGCACGCAAGGCTATGTCGGTCGTCGTGAAGACCCCCCAGGGAGTTCATCGGCTGATCTGCAAAGGAGCACCCGAGGAGGTGTTCCGTCGCTGTACACGGTTTGAATTGAACGGCGAGGTGATGCCCATCGATCCGGCAATTCTCGAGGATCTTCGCGAGGAATACGATCTCCTGGGCACGGACGGTTTTCGTGTCTTGGCTTTGGCGTATCGCGATCTTTCGCCTCGTTCGACCTATTCCAAGGCCGATGAGGCTGACCTGGTTCTGCGGGGGTACGTCGCGTTTCTCGATCCGCCCAAAGATTCGGCCAGGCCGGCTATTCAAGCCCTGAAGGAACGCGGTGTTGCGGTGAAGGTCCTAACCGGCGATAACGAGCTTGTCAGTCGCAAGATCGGCCGCGAAGTAGGATTGGTGATTGATCGTGTGTTGTTGGGCAGTCAAATCGAGGCAATGAGCGACGCAGAATTGGCCGAGACCGTCACGGAGGTAGTGTTGTTTGCTCGGATGTCGCCGGGAGATAAACGCCGAGTGATCGAGGCGTTACAGGTACGCGGTCACGTTGTCGGATTTCTGGGCGATGGAGTAAATGACGCACCGGCCCTTCACGCTGCCGACGTTGGTATTTGTGTCGATACGTCTGTGGATATTGCCAAGGCGTCGGCCGGCGCGATTCTGCTGGAAAAGAGTTTGACAGTGTTGAGCGAAGGCGTACACGAGGGGCGCAAGGTTTTTGTCAACATTGTGAAATATATTCGCATGGGAGCAAGTTCCAACTTCGGCAACATGTTCAGTGTGTTAGGGGCCAGTGCCTTTTTGCCTTTTTTGCCGATGTTGCCCATTCAGATTTTAACGAACAACCTTCTTTACGATATATCGCAAGTCCCGATCCCGACCGACGAGGTTGATTCCGAGCAGGTGGCAAAGCCGCAGCCGTGGTCCATCATGCGGTTGACCCGGTTTATTCTGTTGTTTGGTCCATGTAGTTCAGCGTTTGACTATCTGACCTTTGCAGTGATGCTCTTTGGCTTTGGCTGTTGGAATGCCGAGCAAGCCTCGCTGTTCCAGACGGCGTGGTTCGTTGAGTCGTTGCTGACGCAGACACTCATCATTCACATCATTCGCACGAATCGCCTACCGTTTTTCGAGAGTCGCGCTAGTGCGGCTCTCACGACGACGACGATAGGGGTAATGATGGTGGGGGTTTGGCTGCCCTGGTCGCCGTTGGCCCCGGCCTTGGGGATGACCGCGTTACCGTGGTCGTTTATCCCATTGTTAACTTGTATTCTCACGGGTTATATCGTGACAACACAGGCGTTGAAATCCTGGTTGGCTCGTCATTCCTGGATTTGATCGCTGATGTTGCAGCCGTCTTGACCTCACGATCTGGTAGAATGACGATGAGGTTGGCAATCGATGGCGTTTGTAGCCAAAGAGTAGGAGTTAGGATGAAAGCGGGAATCGTCGGTCTACCAAATGTCGGCAAAAGTACGTTGTTCAACGCAATGACTTGTTCCAAGACGGCACAGGCCGCCAACTATCCGTTCTGCACCATCGAACCCAATGAGGGAGTGGTGAGCGTACCGGATGATCGGCTCACGCGGATCAGTAAGTACATTGTGCCGAAACGGATCGTGCCGACGGCTGTGCGGTTGGTGGATATTGCGGGTATTGTCAAAGGAGCGAGTGAGGGGGCAGGGCTGGGTAATAAATTCCTGAGCCATATTCGCGAGGTAGATACCATCATTCAGGTGGTTCGGTGCTTCGAGGACGAAGAGATTATTCACGTCGCGGGAAGAGTAGATCCAGCCTCAGATATGGAGACGGTCGAAATCGAACTGATGCTCGCCGACATTCAGACACTCGACAATGCTCTACCCCGTGCCGAACGTGCTGCAAAGGGCGGGGATAAGGAAGCGGTGTTACGCGCGGAGGTGGTTCGCCAATGTCGGGCACATCTGGCGACAGATCGACCGCTTCGCACGCTGAAATTGGACCCTACAGAGGTCAAGGCGGTTTCCAGCTTCGGGCTACTGACGGCCAAGCCGATTTTGTATGTGGCGAACGTCGAGGAGGCGGACTTGGCGGGACAGGGACCGTTGGTTCAACAAGCGCGAGCGGCGGCCGATGCGGCGGGAGCCGGGCTGGTTACGGTGTGTGCGCGATTGGAGGCGGAGTTCGCGGAACTTGACGAGGCGGATCGTCCGGAAATGCTGGCGGCGGTGGGGCTGACCGAGCCGGCCTTACCGGTGTTGGCGCGGGCGATTTATCGGGCACTAGGTTTGCATAGCTACTTCACGGCTGGCGTGCAGGAGGTGCGTGCATGGCCGATCCCGATAGGGGGGGCGACCGCTCCACAGGCGGCGGGGGTGATCCACAGCGATTTCGAGAAGGGATTTATTCGGGCGGAAGTGTATACTTTGCCTGATTTGGAGAAGCATGGGAGCGAAAAGGAGATACGTCAGGCAGGTAAATTGCGTGTTGAGGGTAAGACATATGTCATGCAGGATGGTGACATTTGCCACTTCCTGTTCAACACATAGGTGAGCGGAGGAAGGAGTCCATTAGAGGTAGTGAATTTTAGTGCCGAAGAGAGGACTCGAACCTCCACTTCCTTTACGGAAACCAGCTCCTGAAGCTGGCGCGTCTGCCAGTTCCGCCACTTCGGCATCGACAGCTTGATTCTAGACCGCTCTCGTACCTTGTCAAGTGAAGAGACGTCCCAAACGTGTGGATGGGCCGTCGGGTTGGGAAAGGGTTGTAGCTCGATCCGCAACTGCTGCATCGGGAACCTTGATGGGTTGAATGGAAAGTCACTGAGGGTGGCTGGTGGTCGTTCGGAGGATCGGCTTGCACTCCTGCCTCGGTGCGTGTAGATAACTTGCATTGGTTGAAAAACGAACGCAATCAGGAGTGTAATAGGGCAGTTTAAGTGCTTCAATGAGGTCCTGGAGAGCGTCTCTTTCGTTGCTTCTCTCGATGAAGAATTGATTCAGGAAAAATGCTAACCTAGAACGGTGCTTGACGGCTGTGCTAAAGATCGCTACGAAGAAAATACCTTGGACATCCTCGGGCGATTAAGGCCCGTAGGCAGTAATGTCGCAAGTGCCATTTGGCAAATTGGTTACGACGTGGTGTTCTGCTCAGGTCGCGAACACACGAATGGATAAAGGACGGTCACGCGGGCCGGCCCGATTCAGGAGACTTTTCGAGGATATAGGCGATGGTGAAAGACGTACTGCTATATGAGCCAGACGAGCAAACGTCGTGGCTGTTTTCGGAGCATTCAAAATTGACCATCCTCGCCGCGAAGGCGAAGGACGAAGAAGAAGACGATGATGACCTGGAAGACGATGACGATGACTTCGACGACGATGATGACGATTTCGACGATGACGATGATGACTTCGACGACGACTTCGACGATGACGACGATTTTGATGATGATGATTTAGATGATGACGACT
Organism: Planctomycetia bacterium; assembly: GCA_009918525.1. Lineage (GTDB taxonomy): Bacteria > Planctomycetota > Planctomycetia > Gemmatales > Gemmataceae > RGDT01. The sequence goes on along the minus strand of RGDT01000011.1, from coordinate 8,446 downwards.
TCGATGATGACGATGATGACGATGATGATTTTGATGATGACGAAGATTGATTGAATCGATTTCTCTCAGCCGGTCGCGACATCGACTGATTTTGTCCGACCGGCTTCTCTTCTTTTCCGAGCTACCGACTCCCGTTTGCATGACCGAAAAAATCGGCTATGATAGCATAGTGGTGGGAACACCGCTTTATGATGGTCCCGCCGACGCATCCTGTCCTCTGTTCTGAGGGGGTAGTCGATGGCCCAGTCTGGCAAGCATTCTGACGACGGGTTCAAATCGAGTCGATTTCCCGTTAGTCTTGATCAGTTTGATTTTGAGGTTGCTTTTTTCACCGGGATTCTAGAACGCAATCCCAATTACGTGGATGTTTTGCGCGTTCTGGGCACTTTGCTCTCTCTCAAGGGGCGGTTCGCGGACGGCCTGAAGATCGATAAGCGGTTGGTCTCGCTTCGGCCGACCGATGCCCTGGCCCATTACAATTTAGCGTGCAGTTACGCGCGGATGAACCGACGCGGTCTGTCGATCAAGACCTTACGACGGGCGGTTGAACTGGGTTATCGTGATTTCCGCTACATTCGTGAAGACAATGATTTGGATCCCGTTCGTGAAGATCCGCGCTTCCGCAAACTGATGCAAGATTACGAAAATTGTTGAACCCCCGGAGCATGCCTTCCGGGTCTACGATTTTGGGGGGCATGTCCTTTGATCGAACTCTCTCGAGGACTGGGCGAACTATTCTCCGATCCATCCCCCGATGCGGCTCGTTTGGCAATCGCCGAGAAGTCGCGTTCGCTGACTGATAAGCTCACTACCGTCAGCGATGCCGTGTCTCGTTTCGTGCGCGATGGCGATTATCTCGCGATTGGAGGTTTCGGCCTAAATCGCATCCCAACAGCTATTGTTCATGAAATCCTTCGGCAAGGAAGACAAAATCTCCGGTTTGCCGGGCATACTTCCACTCACGATTTTCAAATTCTCGTCGCTGGTAACGGGATGGGGAATGGCCGACTGCTGGCGGCGGTCGATGTGGCCTACATCATCGGACTAGAGATGCGAGGTCTGTCGCCGCATGGCAGAAGGGTGGTGGAATCGGGCGAAATCGCCTTGACGGAATGGACCAACTACACGCTGGCCCTAAGGTTCAAGGCAGCAGCGATGGGAATACCGTTTTTGCCGGCGCGGTCGTTGCTCGGCACCGATACTTTCACCCGCAGTGCCGCGCGGTCGATTGAGTGCCCGTTCACCGGCGAAAAGCTTGCATTGGTGCCTGCGTTGTATCCCGATGTCGCCGCGATTCACGTCCATGAGGCGGATCGTCATGGTAATGCAAGGTTTAGAGGCATGAGTGTGGCCGACCTCGAATTGGCACGGGCCGCGAAACGCCTGATTATCACCTGTGAACGCCTCGTTCCTGAAGAGGAGATGCGACGCGACCCGACACGCACAACCATTCCCTACTTCTTGGTCGATGCTGTCTGTGAGGTGCCGTTTGGTAGTTATCCGGGGAACATGCCCGGCGAATACTTTAGTGACGAAGTCCATATTCGAGCCTGGCTTGAGGCCGAAAACACTCAGGAAACGTATCGCGACTGGTTGAGGCGTACCATCTACGGTACCCGCGACTTTGCTGATTATCTGCAACTATGCGGCGGACTACCGCGTTTGCAAGAACTGCGACGTCAAGACCTGATGCTGGATCGTGGACGGTGACTGGGGTTGGGGCGGGGGAGAGGCCAACAACGCAACTCGTCGGATTTATTCCATAAAAGCAATCTATCGACTAGTGCCGGTGGCCTGAGAGCGTCGGAATCGTTCGAGCAATGAGGACGAACATGCCTTCTTACAACGCGATGGAATTAATGATTTGCTGTGCCGCTCGCACGTTGGAGGATCGGCGTACTCTGGCGGTCGGCACGGGCGTTCCCTGTGCGGCGGCGATGCTGGCGCAGCGCATCCACGCCCCGAATCTTACCATTGTTTTCGAGTCGGGTAGCGTTGCCCCTCAGTTGCTGACCATGCCGATCAGTGTGGGAGATTCGCGCACCCTCTATCACGCCGCCATGGCCACAAGTATGTGCGATATCATGGAGTTCAGTCAACGCGGTCTGATCGATTATACCTTTCTCGGCGGAGCGCAGATTGACGTCTACGGCAATCTCAATTCCACGCAAATCGGCTCCGACCATGCTCGGCCGCGGGTTCGGCTGCCTGGTTCGGGTGGGGCCAACGATCTGGCCAGTTTTTGCCGACGTATTTTGGTTGTGACCAATCACGACAAACGGCGATTTGTCGAGCGAGTCGATTTTCTCACGACGCCGGGCTACCTGACCGGTCCTGGTGCCAGAGAGGCAGCGGGTCTGCCGCGCGACACCGGCCCATACCGCGTTATTACGGATTTGGCGGTCATGGGCTATCATCCCCAAACAAAGCGGATGCAGTTATTAACCCTTCACCCCGATGTGACCATGCAGCGCGTACGTGACCACACCGGGTTTGCGATTGACGCTGTCGCAGATGTGGGGCAAACACCGGCTCCTACCGAGGATGAGTTACGTCTGCTTCGCGAAGAGGTCGATCCGTTACGTTATCTCATCGGACGCTGAGTCCAACCGGACTTACCTCGACTCGACCGACGGCGATGGCTCCGCTTCGTTTGCCGACAAACCGCAGGGTAGGCGGTAGTTCCTCGATCAATCGTTCCAAGGTCGGGCCGGATTTTACGAGTAACAAGGCTCCCGGTTTTGCCTCCAGGTGCGCGATCAGGTCGCGAGTGCGGCTTTTCTCGAAGACACGAACGGGGTTCTGGGGCAAATAAAAGCTTGCGGAGTCGTAGCGTATCGGATAGCAAACCACTTCCTGACCCGTCTTGGCCTGTCGCCGGAGTTCGCCGCGTATGGAATATTGATCGTTGTAAGCCGGTAACACATGAAGAACACCTAGATAGAGTGCTCCCACCAATAGACCAAAAGAACCGGCCCAGCCCAGACGCGGCCGGGCGAACATGTATGCGAGACCGGCCAGAGCTGCGCCGATGAGCGTCAACCCCACCTCGATGCGGATGACTCCGGTGCTGATGCCGAGCAGAGCCACTGCCGTACCCGCGCACAATCCTCCGCCCGTAACCCATTCGGCGGGCACGCTACCGCGTGTAAAGCGGGGCGAATACCGAGCCACCAGCCACCCCAAGGCCAGGGCCAACGGTGGCAACAATGGCACGAGATAAACCGGTCGTTTACTTCCTGCCAACGAGAAGAACAGGAGCATCCACCCAAACGTGAGCAGAGCGAAACCTAGACCGGCTGGACGACGAAGCGCCGCCCGTCGCGGCCGAGTCGTAAGATGCCAGAGCAGTAAAGGCAGCAGGACAACCCACGGAGCTAGCCCGATGACCAATTGGGGCAAGTAAAACCAAAAAGGTTTGGCATGGTCGAAGGGAGCGACGAAGCGAACGATATTATGCCGCCAGAAAAAGTAGGTCGCAAAGTCTGGGCGAGCCGCCATCACCATCGCGTACCACGGGGCGGCGACCAGGCACGCAAAAAGGACAAAGGCACACCATCCACGTAGGCCGACACGCGCCTTGGAGGGGGCCAGGAATAGTATCAACCCGACCGGCACGCCGACCAGAAGCATGGCAACAGGGCCTTTCGTCAGCATCCCAAAACCGCAGGCAACCGCTGACAACAACCACCAGGTTAAACGAAGGCGACTACCCTCGACGGCTCGCCAAGCACAAGCGAGAGCGGTCGTGGTCCACAAAGCCAACAGGCCGTCGAAAGTCAGCATTCGACAGCGATACACAAATTCCGGTAGGACGCAAAGCACCGCGGCAGCGCAAACCCCACCGCGAGGCCCAAACATACGTCTGCCCCATAACAGGGTTGCCAGCACACAGCCGACGCCCGCGATACCCGGAACCAGACGAGCCGCCCAGTCATAGGGGCCGAAAAGACGATACATTGTCATGACCGACCAGTAGAGCAATGGCGGTTTGTCGAGATAGTCCTCACCGTGCAGGGTCGGCACCAGCCAACGACCTTGGGCCAGCATTTGCCGGGGGATTTCGGCATATCGTGCTTCCTGCGGTTCCAGCAGCGGCGCACGAAGGCCACTAAAAAATAACAGGCACGCTACCGCCATCACGAGCAGCGACGCCCAGAAAGTTGGGCCGTCGGTCCCGGATGGTCGAGTTCCCGCGAACGTGGCCTGGCTCCACCAGAACGGTAGGAGGTGTCCCAGCGTCCGCGGCACGTCTTGTAGGGTAACGGTACTTTGTCCGCGTAGACGGGGCCGATGACGCACGCCGACTTCGGCAATGTCGAGGCCCCGTTGTCGTGCACGAGAGAGCATCTCAGTGTTGACGAAGAATCCGCGAGATTCGGGTAAAATGTGGGTTAGTGCATCGCGATGAAAGACTTTCAGAGCGCAATCGATGTCGCGAACGACGGTTCCGAGCAGCGTTCGCGCGAGTACATTGTAGCCGCGTGAAAGAACCCGTCTTCGCCATGAATCCTGACGTTCGATCCGATAGCCGACAACGACGGGCGAATTGGCACTATGAGGCAGCAGGTGCGCGAGGTCGTCGAGATGGAACTGGCAATCGGCATCAGTGAACGCGACAAGATCGAAACGTGCCGCCTCAAAACCGCTGCGAAGAGCTGCGCCGTAGCCGCGGTTCGTACTATGTCGTAAGACGCGGACATTCGGACGGCGTGACGCTTCATCGTGGGCGATGTCGGAAGTCGCGTCGCGGCTACCGTCATCGACGACGAGGATTTCATAGGCGTCGCACAGTCTCGCCAACGCGTCATCTGCTTCGGTGATGGCCTGACGAATCCCGTCCTGTTCGTTGTAAGCGGGTAGAACGAGTGACAGACGCGGTCCAGCCATGACCGGTTCTCCGAAGCGAGCGATGTGCTAATCCATCGCACGAAACGGAGCGGCATGTCAAGGCGAGAGGCTCACTCGTCACCCTTCCCCATGCGGTCAATCTCGTCATTGCCTAACAAGCCGAAAGAGTACACTCGTCCGTAGAGTTGTTTGGGAAAGAATGCCTCGCGAGAGTCGAGCGGTGAAAATAAGATGTTACCGGCCCCTACGTAGACCCGTCCACGAGATACTGAAGGGCCGGACCAAACCGGGCCTAAGGGTATTTCCTTCAGTAGTTTGCCGTCATTCATGTCAACTGCTACCAGTTTGTTGCTGACAACGGTCGTGAAATACGCAACACCGTTCGCCAACGCAATACCCGAGGCGACGGGGTCGCCCACGTCCGTAAATGCCGGTTTATCCGCAGTCCCACCGACGGCCTTGACGCGTGGCCGTTCGTGTCGCCAATGTTCATCGAGAGTGTCAAGGGTGATAGATACGACTCGGCCTCCGGTCGGTGGTTGAAAGCGTTCTCGGGGATCAATGGACACACCTAGTAAGGGCATGTCCATACCGTTCGTGTAGATGGACTTGCCGTCCGTCGCGCAGCCGGTCTGCAGGCCGCCTGCGGCACCGGGTAGAGCGAGGGTCCGTCCTTGCGGGCGTGCATCTCGCGACGGTACGCCGGTGTAAAGAGGCGTATGATGAACGACTTGGCCTGTCGTTGCGTTGAGCACGTAGAAACCGCCATTCTTGCAGCCGACTCCAACGACGCGGGTCGGCTTGCCGGCAACGCTAATCGTATAGGGTTTGGGCGTGTCGCCGATGGATTGATCTTTGTAGAGGCCGGTTTTGGAATCGTAAGTGCGTAGCGAGTAGTTCCACACATCGCCCTTGTTCAGTTGTGTGACCCATCGTTCTGCGCCGGTGCGAGCGTCTACGGCGATGACCGCGCAGGAATGGCGAGAATAAAGACGCGAATCGTCCTTGGTCGGCTGCCTTGGGGCGTTGTGGGTGTCGGTTCCGAAGTAGATACCACCTGTTGCAGCAGTAGTATTAGTGCCAACAGTGAGAACGCCGTTGGCTGGAACTGCGGATGGACCAACAGCTAACTGTGAAGTACTTGAATTAACAGTAAACAGGTTAGTGCCGGTTGAATTTTGTATACGAAACGCGGTCGTACCGTCTGCTGTATTTCTAAATATCGGAGTGCTTTGACCTTTAGTAAGATTCAGTGAAACACTTACCGTACCAGCACTGGGCTATGATCAGGTGACCGGCGACCACGGATCGTATCGAGTGCTGTTCGTCGCTATTTATAAGTATGCGCGTGATCACAAGCTGCTGTTGAATTACAGCTCGGGCGCTGGAGAATTCAAACGCCGTCGAGGCGGAGTGCCCCGGCTCGAGTACACCTATATTCGATGTCCGAATTCTGCCAGCGGCTTCAAACGGGCTTGCTTGAAGATGGTGTCGCGGCGATTGGCCACAGTAACCGAGCAGAGCCTGATCAAGGTCGGCGCGTAATGTTAAGCAGGTACCCAATATCCGCTGATCTTTGTGAATTGCTCACAGCTTGATGAGAGCACAAATGGCTGGCGGTATGGCTCAGATCGATATAGCGGTCGCCTAGCTTAGGCGTGCGATGAACAGTCCTAACAAGGTGATACCGCCGAAAATCACGATAAAAGCAGCTGTTAATGTCAGGTACACCTTAACTGTTTTTTTCCTGCTTGCGTTGCACGATTTTCAACCATGGGTCTATTTGATGAGTTTGGGTTAGAGGCGGTCATTCAGCGACAATGATTTACCTGTAGGATAATCAGCGTCTCTGACACAACACATTGACAATGGCATTCGAGGATCGTCCGCCGTTGTCTGATAACTACTTTTTGAGGGTACCATGGAAGACGAACGTTGTTGCGGTAGTGGCACTTGCATCATTAATGCTGAAGGCGCTTGTTGGTGCGGACAGCGGTGGAATGGGGCCCGTATGTGTTTTCCTGAGCCGGCAAGTGATACGACTGGCGTCGCCAGCACTGTTGAACAATCCGGGACACGAACCGGGCGTGGTGACGATGCTTCGGGTTGAGGGCTTTCCTCGATCTCCGCATTGCGCCTACTCAAATTCTTAAGTGGCATTCAATTAAAGACGCGAAGGTAAATGACCGATGGAACGGAAGCGTCGCCGGGGTGAGCCTGACTAGTGTCAGTTATTGGAGTTTGCTTCCGTGATCACCTGACTGCGAGATACTCATTCACAGCCAATCACGCACATTAATTTTCCCCGTTTGAATCGAGTGCTGAAAACTCTCGTACGTATATCGAATCCCAGTGTCTAGGGGCATTCTGCCGTAGTCACCTACAAAGGCGCGCAGCGGATCATCTGATTTATCCATTGGAAAAGCCAAAGGACCGCCGGTAACTTCTATGCTTGCGTTTGGCACTAGCGATCTAAGCATCGCCATGCCGTCTTCTACGCTGATGTACTCACCGTTTAAATCAAATACCGGCGCTCCACTATGGGGCTTGGCCACGGCTCGTATAAATGCGCTGGCCGCTTCGCCGGCAAATAACCAGGAGGCCTTGCCGCTGAACGGTACTGTGTAGGACTCCGCTGCTGCCGCCGCTAGGATGGCGGCTGTCGTTTTTGAGGTCATGCCTTGGTCACGGCCTACGCCATAGACAACACCGGGGCGAATACCCACGCTGTGCAATCCATTTTCTTCTGAATAAACTTTGGCAGTTTGCTCATTACAATACTTGTAGGCGCCGTACAAAGTCGACATGGCCCCGGAATTTTCGAGTGCACCATATGCAGCCACCGAACTAGCATAGGTCAGTCGGGCTATTCCGCAAGCTTTTGCTGCTTCGAACACATTGACGGTACCCACCACATTCACCAACGCGCCAGCGACAGGATCGGCGCGGCAAAATGGTACCTGCAACGCCGCCAAATGAATAATCGCGCGTACGCCGCTTTCTTTCACTACTGATTTGACCACGGCCGTATCGACAATATCACCTGCGTGCCAAACTACATTATTAAGTGCTGCGTCATCCATTATTAAGCTGGGTCGACGCTTATCTATCTTTAAATCAAACGCGTGGACCTTCACGCCGGCGCGCTCAAGCAGCGCGACGGTCCAGCTGCCAATACAGCCACTTGATCCTGTGACCAGCACAGGGCCATCAAATTCCTTGCTGTCTATCGGGAAATAATCGAACATGAATCTTTCCATTTTTGTCGTGTGATTTTCCAAGGGGCGAGGGCAGTCGAGGCGCCGTGCTCGGTATCAGTCGGTGGCTCGCGACTTTTCCTGCGAATTACTCTCGGCTCGTTTGCGCTGCTCTTTCCGGACATCGCGAATCTGGTGGATCGCAAAAATCGTTACCAGAAAAAAAAGTCCTAGTTCTATCCACATGGCGCCTCCTGTCATTGCGCATCATAACTTAGCCATATCACTTCGCCGCCGCCGTCTCTCCGTGTAAACTCGGTGCATGCAACTACTTCTGATCCATGTCGCGGGGCTCTTGTATGTCATCAGTGCGCTGTTGTCTCCGCAGCAGCGTCAGT
>RGDT01000002.1 GCA_009918525.1 Planctomycetia bacterium | reverse complement strand
ATCACCCGTCACGCGGAAGCCGGCTTCCTTCAACTCGCTCTCGATCTTGCTGGCGTAGTCGGCGCATTTGTCGGTGATCGGCATCACCCGAGCCTGTTCCGGCGCGAGCCACAGCGGAAACGCTCCCGCGAAATGCTCGATCAGAATTCCCATGAACCGTTCCATCGAACCAAACGGCGCGCGGTGGATCATCACCGGCCGATGCGTTGCGTTATCCGCGCCGACGTACTCCAAGCCAAACCGTTCCGGCAAGTTGTAATCCAGTTGCACGGTACCTAGTTGCCATTCCCGACCTATGCAATCACGGACGACGAAGTCGATCTTCGGCCCGTAGAAGGCCGCTTCACCCGGTTCCAAGGTGTAGTTCAATCCACGGGCTTTGACGAGTCGTTCAAGAATCGCTTCGGCACGATTCCAATTTTCGACCGCGCCGACGTACTTGTCGCTGGCAGGGTCGCGGAGGCTGACGCGGACGCGATAATCGTTGAGGCCCAAACTCTTCAGCACGAAAACAACGAGGTCGATATTCGATTCCATTTCCGCCTCGACCTGTTCGGGCGTAACGAACAGGTGGGCATCGTCTTGTGTGAACCCACGCACACGAGTCATGCCGTTAAGCTCTCCCGTCTGCTCGAAGCGGTAGACGGTCCCGAACTCCGCCAGACGTACCGGCAGATCGCGATAGGAACGCGGCTCGGCCTTGTAAATTTGAATGTGATGCGGACAGTTCATGGGCTTGAGCAGATAGCCTTCCTGCGTTTCCAGCCACGCCCACAGTGCTTTGCTGCGTTCTTCGTGCGTACGTGCCGCCTCGTAGGCCGGTAGCCGTAGGCCCATACCGTCGAGTAGCTTGACAACGCTGCGATGCACTGCCTCCAGGCGTTCATCGGTCGATTTTGCCTGGCGGTAGTCCATAGCCGCGTAGCCGGCGAGGTCGAGCAGTTCCTCGAACCGCTTTTCCTTGGCACTGTCCAGATGACCCGACGCCAGCCGATACTGCGCTAGATCGAGCATCCCGGCGATACCGTTGAAGTACATCGGCGGGAACTGCGCATCACGATAGTAGGGGAAATGGCCGCTGGTGCGGTACATCTCCAGTTTGCCGATGTGCGGCGTGTAGACGGGTTGATAGCCGCGTTTGACGAGTTCGTCCTTGATGAACGTCTCCAACAGCCCGCGAATTGTCGCCCCCTTGGGCATCCACAGAATCAGCCCGCTACCGGCCATCTGGCTAATCGTGAATAGTTTGAGCTGTTTGCCCAGGACGCGGTGATCACGCTTTTTCGCTTCCTCAACTTGAGTGATGTAGGCGTCGAGGTCTTTCTGGCTGAAAAACGCGGTTCCGTAGAGCCGTTGAAGTTGACGGCGCGAGGTGTCGGCTTTCCAATAAGCCCCGGCGATACTCAGGAGCTTGAACGCCCCAACCTTGCCCGCGTGAGGAATGTGGGGGCCACGGCACAGGTCGATGAATTCGCCCTGGCGGTAAAAGCTCACGGTCGGATGACCCAGGTCGGCAATGTGCTCGACCTTGTAGGTTTGGTTGAGATCGGCGCACAACCCCGAAGCGTCGGCACTGGGCCGTTCAAACCGCTCGAACGGTTCGGCGGCGGCGATGATTTTTTTCATTTCCGCTTCGATGCGCGGGAAGTCTTCTTCGCGGACCGGCGGGTCGCAGTCGATGTCGTAGTAATAACCGTTCTCGATGGTCGGGCCGAACGCCAGTTTGGCCCCTGGAAACAGTCGCATGACGGCACGGGCCATGATGTGGGCGGTGGAGTGTCGCAACACGTCAAGAGCGGAGGCGTCTTTATCGGTGAGAATCTGAAAGGATAATTCCGGCTTATCGCGGGGCAGTTCCCGGTCCAGATCGAAAATCTCGCCATCGACACGCGCGGCAATCGCGGCCTGAGCTAAACGTTTACCGATAGCCTCAGCCACATCATAAGAGCGTGTACCGGGAGAAACAGACCGAGACGAGCCGTCGGGAAGTTTAAGAGTAATCATGAAAAGCTCCAGAAAATCAGACCCGGCTCTTCATCGGGAAAAGAACAACCGTACAAAACCAAAGGCATCCACACAGTGGTAGCCGCGAAAAGCCTTGTTTCTTGTGGTGTGATCGCGGCGTCCGGTGTAATTTTATCCTTTTTCCCAAATAGCCCCAGTCGAATGCAACCCTTTGCCGCACGCGTGTATGGTAACGAACGAGACGGACTCAGGCGAGCGATCTTTTTCGGGCGGTGTCCCGTGCGGAAAGCCTGGCCGGTTCAGGGCCGCTTCTCTGCATAGTGCCGCTTCGTATCTCTGGCTTTACCTCGCCGTTTCCGCAGGATAACCGAGGACTTCTCTTTTTATCTCAACGGACCAGCACATGGCCGCGTTTGACGCATCGACCTTGACTATCGACCCCGAACCGGACGGTAGTCTCGTTCTGAAAATCGACCTGCCCGGACGTTCGTTGAACGTCGTGTCTCGTCAGTTTCTCGACGATCTCGACGCTGCTTTGGCCTGGCTGCAACGCCGTTCGCGTGTGCCAGTACTGGTCATTCGTAGCGGCAAAAAGACCGGGTTTCTCGCTGGGGCCGACCTCCGCGAGCTTGCCGGCCTTCGCGATGCTTCTGAAGCGGTTGCTGTCTCCCGACGCGGGCAGGAAGTATTCAACCGTCTGGCTGCTCTCCATGCGCCAACCATTGCCGCCATCCACGGCCCCTGTCTGGGTGGTGGGCTGGAACTGGCGTTGGCGTGTGACTACCGCCTCGTCTTCGACCGTCCCGATACCTACTTAGCATTGCCCGAAATTGAACTCGGCTTGCTGCCCGCATGGGGCGGCACGATGCGCCTGCCGCGTGTCGTCGGTCTCGAACGCGCGTTGCAAGTCATCCTTACCGGAAAACGCCTTCTGCCTCGCGAAGCCTTGGCCTGGGGACTGGCCGACGCCGTCGCCGACGATGAACCTTCACTTCGCGATCAAATGGCTCGACTGTTGGTGCGGGCCACCATGGCTGGTAAACGCGACCGTACTACGCTGCCGATCCGTACCTGGCGGCAACGCTTTCTCGAAGGCAACTGGCTGGGCCGCAAAATCGTCTTTCAGGGAATCGAGCGGATGGTACGTGCCAAAACGCCCGACGACTTGCCCGCACCGCTGGAAGCGCTGGAAGCTGTGCGGGCAGGCGTTACCGAAAGCGCCTCCGCCGGACTACGCCGCGAAACCGAAGCCGCTGGGCGACTCGCCCTCTCTCCCGCTTGTCGCAATCTCGTCGGTTTGTTCTTCCAGCGCGAAACGGCCAAGAAACTATCCCCCATCTTGGGGGAGCCTCGACCGATTGAGAAAGTCGCCGTGATCGGGGCTGGCTTCATGGGCGCGGCTATCGCGCAACTTGCTGCTCTGGCTGGCCGCGAAGTTCTCATCAAAGAACGGGATGAACAGGCTGTCGCGGCCGGCAATGCGCGTCTGGATGCCTTGTTTGCCAAGCTCGTTGAACGCGGCAAGACCACCCCTGGACGATCCGCACGCTGTCGGGAGGCGATTCGCCTCTCGACGACGTATCACGACTTCAACACGGCCGATCTCGTCATCGAAGCGGTAGCCGAGGAATTACCCCTCAAGCGAACTATCTTTGCCGAGCTGTCCGGCAAAACGAAAGCCATCCTGGCCACAACGACCATTTCCTACACAATCGCATCCTTGTGCGACGTAGAAGACCCCGGTCGCGTTGCGGGGCTGCATTTCTTCCATCCCGTTCATAAAACTCCGCTTGTCGAAGTCGTCCGACACGCCTCGACGACGGCGGAGACCGTCGGGCGTTTGATGCGGTTCGTCTTCGACCTGGGTAAGACACCAGTCGCGGTCGGCGATGGTCCGGGCTTTATCGTCAACGCGGTACTGGCGCCCTATCTCGAGGAGGCCGTATTGCTGCTTTCCGAAGGATTGCCGATAACGCAGATTGACCGACTCATGCGCCGCTTCGGAATGCCGTTGGGACCATTCCAGATGATCGACCAAATGGGGCTGGACGAGGCGGCTCAGGTCTTCGGCACGCTCGGCCTAACAGGCCAGAGTGGGGCTTCTCCTCTTCCCTCCGAATCGCAGACAGGGATCGCGGCACAGGTATTCGCGAGGATGCGCGAGGCCGGAGAGGGGGGCAAAAAGACGGGCCGGAGTTTTTACCTTGATGCCCAGTTGACGAACAAGGCCGACGCCGAAACACAATCGCTGGCCGCGTCACTCGGTACGCCGCCGCCTGGGAGACTCCCTTTGGCTGTACGTTTGGCCGAAGCCCGCGAGCGTTTGGTGTTGCGGATGGTCAACGAGGCGGCACGTCGTGTGGACAACGGACAGGCCGACGCCGACACAGTGGATCTGGTGTTGGTGCTTGGCATCGGGTGGGCACCCCATCGCGGCGGGCCGTTGCGTTACGCCGACCAGCGCGGACTAGTAGAAGTGACGCAGGCATTGACGGCGTTGGCGGAACGTCTGGGACCGCGTTTCGCCCCGGTAGAGGGACTCACACGCCGTGAGCGTTTTCGTGCCGACGAGTAAGGGGAGGCAGTACGGCTAAAAGAACGATGGCCCCCGTGATCGCGCTGACGACGGACCCCGTCAGCGTGCCGGACTTCGCCGCGTCCAATAGACCATCTTGGCCAGGGAACGCCAACCCGGAAATGAACAACGACATCGTGAAGCCAATCCCAGCAAGCAGACCGGCCCCGATCAAAACGGGGAAAGTCACGCCGACTGGGAACCGAGCTACGCCAAGTCGGGCCGCCAGCCACGAGAACAACACAACGCCGACCGGCTTGCCGATGAATAATCCCAGTGCGACCGCTAATGCGACGGGTGACGCCAACAACTCGCCACGAAAGGGCACACCCGCATTCACCAACGCGAATAGGGGCATTATCCCGAACGCCACCCAGGGATGCAGAGTCTTCTCCAGTCGATCTAGGGGCGACAAGGCATTTTGACTGTATTCGGCGACAGCCAGCATTTCATCGTTGAAGGAATGGAGCCTGTCATCAGTAGGATCGACCTTGAGACGTTGTAATACATTGTCCAACAACGCAAGTAGTGACGATTTACCGACCCAGCCCCGTGCGGGGGTGATTAGGCCGAGAATTACGCCTGCGATGGTCGGATGCACGCCGGAATGCACCATCGCCAGCCACACGAATCCCCCAACGAAGAAGTAGAATCCAAAGGCACGCACACCGGCTAGACGCGCACCAAATACAAACACCAATAACAACCCCGCCACCCCTAGCCAAATAAACGACGTGTTCGAAGTGTAGGCGACTGCAATCACCAGCACGGCTCCGAGGTCGTCAACAATCGCCAAGGACAACAATAAAATTTTCAAGCCGGCCGGAACACGCGGTCCTAGCAGGGCCAGTACGCCGACCACGAAGGCGATGTCGGTCGCCATCGGTACGCCCCAGCCGCGTTCGCCAACGGTGCCGCGTTGAAGCGAATAGTAGATCAGGGCCGGGACGATCATTCCGCCTAGAGCCGCCGCCGCCGGGAGAGCTGCCTTGCGAGGGTCGCGGAGTTCACCTTCAACGATTTCGCGTTTGATTTCGAGTCCCACAACGAAAAAGAACAGCGTCATCAGTCCGTCGTTGACCCACCATTCTAATGGTTGATCAAGTTTCCAATCACCGAATCCGATGACGAAATGCGTATGCCAGAAATCGGCATAGTCCCCGCTCCACGGCGAGTTCGCCAAACACAGGGCAATGGCCGTACAAGCAAGTAGGACGATTCCACCGGCTGCCTCCGTGTGCAGGAAACGGACGATAGGCCGAAACAGACCCAGTACAGGATGACGCAATGGTTTCATGGAGTAGTTGTTATAGGTTCTGTTTGGTAGATCCACACCAGGAATAAAGAAGAGAACATAAATCGCTGAAGTGCAAAAGAGACTGAGAAACGAGGAGACGATTGATTTTCCCTCTCGTTCTGATCCGTGTCCCTTGCGCCTCTGCGTTTTATATTCTCTTCGGGTGATACCTTGTGAGATGAAGTACCCGCCTGGCAAAGCATTTTCTTAGGCAGCGAGGGAGACGGGGGAGGGGGACATTTGACTCGCCCCCTCAATCGAGCTTTACTTTTCTTCGCTGATTTCAAAACTGAGTTCGCCACCGGCCACTACCTTTGTGCGAGTGCCCTTCTCTTCCGATTCAATGGTTAGTGATCCCTTGATGCTCATTTTCGCTTGGGTAGCCGATCCATCGATGGGTGTTTCGGCCTTGATCACGAACTTGCCTTTGCCCTTGCCTAATGCTTCGGCTACCGTTTCCACGTCAATCTCGATTTCAATGGTTCCGATCGGCACTCCATCCCGCTTAGTCACTTTAACCAGTTTGCCCTTGCCCCGGCTCCGTTCGGGATCGACCGGAACTGTCACCAGGCCGCTGACAATCTGTTTGCCCGTCAAAGGCCATTCGTCGCCCTCGTTGATGGGTTTGTCGGGCAAGAGACCGACCAGAACCGCGAGACCATCTGTGTGGGCGTCGGTGAGCTTTTTGTTATCGTCGGGTGACAATTTCTCGTCTTTCAGGTCATGCTTGCACTGCTTCTTATCGAAAGTGAACTGGATTTTCTTGCCGTCGAAAATGGTTTTTTCCGTTTTATCGCCACTGGTGACCGTGCTTGCTGTGTAGACACGCTGAAAAGTCGCCAGCTTTCCGCCTTCCACGGTCAGGGTCGATTGGTTGTATTCGTCGGTGCGAACGGCCTCCGACTTCACGGTCTGAGCGGGTTTACCTTTTTCTTCCAGGGTTTGGGACGCTTCGAGACGATCGATTACCTTGACGGCAAAGCTCTTGCCCGAGCTGGGGTAGGGCTTCACTTTGATCGTGTACGATTCGGCTTTTGTCTGGGTAGCTAACGCGAGCAGCGTGCAGATAAGCAACGCTTCCTTACGCATCATCGTGTCTCCTACACCTCGCCCCCGTTATCCCTCCCCAACGTGGAGAAGAACAACGGGGGTGTCGATACTCATCGTCATTCGGCATTCATCTGAAAATGAAAACCGACCGTGGCATTAATTCTGCCCCGAACCCATCCAGCGAGTCAAGGTCCGGCGAACGGATGGGCCGGACATCGAGAATATGCTGTCGAGGACGGCGGCACGGTTGGCGACTGCCGTCGAGGCAACGTCGCTGCGAGTCAAGCGCGAGGCGGTGTCGTTTGCCGCAACATAGGCTGGCGAGACGCTAGTCACCGGACCTGAGGATGTTGCGTTCGTCGTGCCGAGTTTGGAGAGGGTGCCCGAGGAACCACCGGTCACAACAACCGACCAGGACACAATCGTTCCGACGTCCATCAACTGGGAATCGTAGACGTACAGCGTCCAGGTGCCCATCGCGCTCTTGCCGTTAAAGCCCGATAGGAGTGTCTCGGGCCGGTACGAACCGTTGAATGGAGCACGCCCCCGGCTGATTGCAGTGGTAGCCTGATCGTCGAAGGTAGTGGTGGAGAAATTATCGCCACTGCCACCCCGGTAGATGGCAAGATCGCGAGATGTGCCATCCGGCCCCACGACCCAAATCCACAGATCGCTGTCATAGGTGTGGAGGATATTGACTCGGATATTGACATCGGTGATCGAAATATCCTGACCGATGGTGATACTCGACGAAGACGTTGATAGATCATTAATAGCGAATCGAGTGCTATTGGTGAATGTCTGAGTCGAGGATGACGAGGCGGCGAACGTCGCGCGGAATGTGTCGGTTGCTTCACCTAGTACGCCGTTTTGGTTTTGATCCATCAAATTCCCGGCAACGTCCGTGATATTCGGGCCGACATCGAAACGGTAGCTGCCCGAGGCGGTCTGGGTCGGGAAGGTTACATCAAACTGAGTATTGCCCGATCCCGATACTGCAGTCACTGCTGTCGGTGTGATCGTCGAACCATTTGGAGCGGTGAAACCAGTAATGTCGGCCAAGGTCAACGTCGTCGGGTCGATGGCTTCACTGAAGGTGAGGCGGACGCTGCTCGGGCTCGTCGGTGAGTTCGCAGTGCTTGACACCACCCGCGGGCCGCTGGTGTCAGCCGCAGGCGTTCCTAATGCCTTGAAGACATTGAGGCGGCCACCCGTTTTGACTTTGCCGGTCAACCCGGAAACCGGATCGACATTATTCAGGATACGTGCAACCACCTCGTTGTAGGTCAGGTTGGGGTTTTGGCCCCAGATCAACGCAACAGCTCCGGCGACGTGAGGCGTGGCCATCGACGTGCCGCTATAGGTTGAGTAAGTATTGTTCGGTGTGGTCGAAAGAATGTTGGAACCAGGCGCGGCGAGATCAACCGTTGTTGCTCCATAGTTGCTAAAGCTCGACAAAGAGTCCGTATTGGTCGAAGACGCGACCGCGATGACATTGTCCTGTGTGTAATTCGACGGATAGTTCGCGGTTGTGTCGTTGTTTTGAGAACTATTTCCAGCCGCTGCTACAAAAATAGAACCGGCATTGCGGGCGTTGGTGATCGCCGTGTCGAGTGCGCTGCTGTAACCGCCGCCACCCCAACTGTTGTTGGTAATCTTGATGCCTACCGAAACCGCATAATTCAAGGCTGCAATAGCGCCAGATGTGCTGCCGGAACCGTTCGCATCGAGGAATTTAAGGCCCGCCATCTGGACTTTCCAGTTGACGCCTACCACGCCGACACCGTTATTACCCATTGCGCCGATGGTTCCAGAAACGTGCGTGCCGTGGCTATTGTCATCGAAGGGGTCGTTGGTGTTGGTGACAAAGTTCCAGCCGATGAGGTCGTCAATTTTGCCGTTACCGTCGTTGTCAGCCCCGTTGGCCCAGCGGGTATCGTTCAGAACGTCTTTGCCGTCAATGCGTCCGTTATTGTTGAAGTCATTTACCTTACCAGCGTTAGCCGGTTCGTTAAGATCCCAGAAAGTGATGAGACCATCGCCATCGGTATCGACGAGTCCGAGGTTGGTCGGGATTTCGCGTTGGTTTAGCCAGATATTCTTGTAGAGGTCGGGATGGGTGTAATCGATGCCGGTGTCAATGATGCCGACCACGGTCTTGAGGCTACCGGTTGTCACATCCCATGCCTGGTCGGCGTCGATGTCGGCGTCCACGGTGCCGCCACTCTGTCCCGTGTTACGAAGGCCGTACAGCGAGCCGAACGACGGATCGTTGGGAATGAGACTGACACTGACCCGTTGATCATACTCGACGCTTCGAGCGCTGGGGTTGGCGTTCTTGACGTCTTGAAGAGTCTGGCCGTTGTGGAGAGAGACGAGCTTGATGTCGCCGGTGTTGGTAGTGATGAGGACATTGTTGCCGAAGGATGCAGACAAGACACAACGATCTTCCAAGGTTTCCAGCTGGACCTTGCGTGTCAAACGAGACAGCTTCATGAAAATACCCCCAGTTGTGACTCCCGTTTGGAGGGGAGGAGTCATTGTGTAAATGAGTGACATGGTGTTCAGGTCAGCACCTATGGGAAGTGGGTACGACCTTGCACTAAAATTATACACCTCCAGACAAGTGCCTAATGGCACGAAATTCTTTTTTTTCCGATTTTTTTCAGAACGATAATTCTTCGGAACCGGATCAAATTCTTGACAAAAAAGTAGGGTATCCCTAACAATCATGTAGATGTTACTGCAAGAGGACTTGTGGTGAAGATCACGGCACAAGAAGAGTATGGTATCCGATGTCTCTTACGGCTCGGTAGAGCTGGTGCGCCTCTCACCATCCCCGAAGTGGCCGCCGCTGAGAATCTTTCTGCGGCCTATGTGGGCAAGCTTCTCACTCTGCTTCGGCA
Organism: Planctomycetia bacterium; assembly: GCA_009918525.1. Lineage (GTDB taxonomy): Bacteria > Planctomycetota > Planctomycetia > Gemmatales > Gemmataceae > RGDT01. Next base: position 29,376 of record RGDT01000002.1, on the reverse strand, counting down.
AGCCGGGCTGGTCGAGAGTGTCCGTGGCCGGACGGGCGGATATCATCTTAGTCGCTCTGTGTCGGACATTCGTCTTAGCGAAGCTCTCCTCGCCTTGGGGGAGCCTCTGTTCGACGATCCCGGTTACTGTGCCAAGCACGCGGGGCCTGAGACGACCGGCCCTTGTGTTCATACCGACGGGTGTCACCTACGCGGTGTGTGGCAAACGCTTGCGGACTATCTCCGGCACATACTGGATCAGGTGACCCTACAGGATCTTTTGACCGGCGAGGTGCCGGCCCTCCGTCGTTTGCGCGACCAAATACCGCGCGAACACCCATTGCTACCGTTATCGCGTCCCTGAAAGAGACTTTCGATGACTACGCCGACCAGCACAATCGAGGAATTTGCGAGCCGCGAGTACGAGCATGGCTTCGTCACGCCGATCGAGGCCGACGCCGTGCCCCCCGGTCTAAACGAGGACATTATCCGCACGATCTCGGCCAAGAAGGGCGAACCTGACTGGCTCTTGGAGTGGCGGCTCAAGGCGTATCGCCATTGGCTGACGCTGGAGGAGCCGCGCTGGTGGCCCAACGTCACCTATGCGCCCATCGACTACAACAAAATCATTTACTACAGCGCGCCAAAACCTAAGAAGGTGCTAAACAACCTCGACGAGGTCGATCCCGAGTTACGCAAGACGTTCGAGAAACTAGGTATCCCGCTGGATGAACAGAAACGCCTCAGCGGTGTGGCTGTGGACGCCGTTTTCGACAGCGTCTCGGTCGCGACGACGTTCAAGGGCAAGTTGGCCGAGATGGGCATTATTTTCTGCGCATTCAGCGAGGCTGTTCGCGAACATCCGGAGCTAGTGCGTAAATATCTCGGTAGCGTGGTACCTCACACCGACAACTATTTCGCGGCTCTGAATTCGGCAGTCTTCAGCGATGGTAGTTTCTGCTACATCCCCAAAGGCGTTCGCTGTCCGATGGAGCTATCCACTTACTTCCGCATCAATGCTGCGGGAACGGGCCAGTTTGAGCGGACGCTTATTGTTGCCGAGGAAGGCTCGTACGTCTCGTACCTCGAAGGATGCACGGCACCGCAACGCGACGAAAATCAACTACACGCCGCCGTTGTGGAATTGATCGCGGTAGGGGACGATGCCCAAATCAAATACTCGACCGTTCAGAACTGGTATCCCGGCGATAAAGATGGAAAGGGCGGAATCTATAACTTTGTAACCAAACGCGGTATCTGTCGCGGCAAGCGTTCCAAAATCAGTTGGACGCAGGTGGAGACGGGCAGTGCCGTTACATGGAAATATCCCGGCGTTATCCTGCAAGGAGACGGAAGTATCGGTGAGTTCTATTCGGTGGCGTTGACCAAGGGTAAGCAACAGGCCGACACCGGGACGAAGATGATCCACGTGGGCAAGGACACGAAAAGCACGATTGTCAGTAAGGGAATCTCGGCAGGAGAAGGGCAAAACACTTATCGTGGCTTGGTGAAGATGTTGAAGGGCGCGGCTAACGCTCGAAACTATTCGCAATGCGATTCGATGTTGTTGGGCGACCGGTGCGGCGCGCATACTTTCCCCTACATCGAGGTCAAAAATACTTCGTCCCGCGTCGAACACGAAGCCTCAACAAGCAAGATCGGCGAAGACCAAATCTTTTATCTACGGCAACGCGGTCTCAGCGCCGAAGACGCGGTCGGAATGATCGTGAATGGCTTCTGCAAGGAAGTTTTCCGCGAATTGCCGATGGAATTTGCCGTCGAGGCGCAAAAGTTATTAGGAGTTAGTTTGGAAGGAAGCGTAGGGTGAGCGAGGATGTATAGAGACATCTGCGATGATGTTGCTGTTTGGATGTTAAACAGAATTTATCTTCGTATGGTCACAGTCTAAATTATCAACTGAGGTTATATGCTTGAGATCAAGAATCTACATGCCCGCGTCGAGGAGAAAGAAATTCTTCGCGGCATCGACCTGACCATTCTCCCCGGTGAAGTTCACGCCATCATGGGGCCGAACGGTTCAGGTAAGTCCACTTTGGCTGGTGTGCTGGCCGGTCGTGAGGACTATGAAGTAACCCAGGGAGAAGTTCTGTTCCAGGGTAAAAATTTGCTCGAACTGGACATCGAAGAACGTGCCCGCGAAGGAGTCTTTCTCGCCTTCCAATATCCCGTAGAGATTCCGGGCGTCACCAATACCTATTTCCTCCGAGCTGCGCTCAATGCGATTCGCAAGCATCGCGGGCAGGCCGAACTCGACGCCGGGCAGTTTCTCAAACTCGTGAAAGAGAAAACCAAACTCGTCAAGCTCAGTGACGAGTTGCTGAAGCGCCCCGTAAACGAAGGCTTCAGCGGCGGCGAAAAAAAACGTAACGAAATATTCCAAATGGCCTTGCTTGAGCCGAATTTCTGTATTCTCGACGAAACAGACTCGGGCCTTGACATTGATGCTTTGCGTATTGTCGCGGATGGCGTCAACGCTTTACGCGATGGTAAAAGGTCTATGTTGGTCATCACACATTATCAACGTTTGTTGAACTACATTGTACCCGACAAGGTTCATGTTCTCGCTGGGGGGCGAATCGTTAAATCGGGTGGCAAGGAACTCGCTCTGGAACTGGAAGCGGGAGGATATGTTGGCGTCGGAGGTGCACGCTGAGATGATCACGTCCATCCAGGCTTCCGCCAAACAAGCGTTTCTCGATGCCTATGCTGCCATCGAGGGGCAAGATGTTGCTCCGCTTATTCGTCGCTTGCGTCAGGCGGGTATTGCGTCCTTTGACGATCTTGGCTTTCCAGGCGCTAGAGATGAGGACTGGAAATTCACCAATTTAGGGCCGGTCTTACGCCATACCTATCAGACCGCGGCCGCTGACTATGGTCTGGGCTGGGCTGAGGTGCCTGGGATTACGGTCGTTCCATTGGCATGGGCCGTCGCCGAACGTCCAGACCTGGTTGAACCCTATCTGGGTCGGGTGGCCGATCATCGCGTATGGCCATTGGTTGCGTTAAACACGGCATTTCTGACGGATGGATTGTTGATTCATGTCCCGGCAGGTGTAGTCGTTGAGCAACCCGTCCGTTTCTCGACCGGGACGAACGGGCCGGGAGCTTGGCATCGTCGGGTGTTGGTAATTGTCGAATCAGGCGCGCAACTGACACTTGTCGAGGAGCATCACAGTCAACCAGGCGACGGTACCTTGACGACCAAGGTGACCGAAATAGTCGTTGGGGCTAATGCCCACGTTGATCATTATGTTCTTCAGGATGAAAGTTTGGATGCCTTCTATCTCGCTACTCTTGCTGTGCAGATGGCTCGCGATAGTCGATTTTCAACGCACTATTTCGGGTTAGGTGGGGCACTAGCTCGTCACGAGGTGCGTGTCCGTTTCACGGGGGAGAACTCGGAAGCCACTGTCAATGGGCTGTATCAGGCATCTGGTACGCAGCATTTCGATAATCACACGGTTATCGACCACGCGGTGCCTCACTGTAATAGTCACGAACTTTATAAGGGCATTCTCGACGGCAAATCGCGCGGTGTGTTTCGTGGCAAGATCGACGTCCGCAAGGATGCTCAAAAAACCGATGCTAAACAAACCAACCAAACTTTGTTGTTAAGTGATGACGCCACCATCAACACCAAACCGCAATTGGAAATCTTTGCTGATGATGTGAAATGTACCCACGGCGCGACTGTCGGACAACTCGACGAACAACAATTATTCTATCTCCAGTCGCGCGGAATCGGCCAAGCCCAGGCACGTGCCTTGCTGACTTTTGCCTTTGCCAACGACTTGATAGGTCGGGTCCGCGTCCCGGCCCTGCGCCGCTCGCTGGAAGAGCGGTACTTGCAAACGCACCACCTGCCCGCGACCGAGGATGAGTGATGAGTCCTTCCACCCTGACCGAGGCTCCATCGGCCACGCCCCGGCCCGCCGCGACGTTCGATGTGCGGATGCTGCGCGACGACTTCCCGATTCTGCGGCAAAAAATTCACGGCAAACCGCTCATCTATCTCGATAATGCCGCGACCACGCATAAGCCGCGTGTCGTTTTAGATGCGATGGACCGCTTTTACACGCAGGATAACGCGAATATCCATCGCGCCGTTCATCAACTGAGCGAGCGGGCGACACGCTCCTATGAGGCGGTTCGCGGCAAAGTGGCGCGGTTCCTGAACGCCGAGGAAGATGAAATCGTCTTCGTTCGAGGAGCGACGGAGGGGATCAATCTAGTCGCCTACAGTTGGGGTCGTGCTAACCTGAAACCCGGTGACGAAGTTGTCATTTCGCACATGGAACATCACTCGAATATTGTGCCTTGGCAACTGGTGTGCGAGCAGACAGGCGCGACACTCAAAGTAATCCCGATTAGCGATGTGGGCGAACTGCGGATGGACGAATTCGCACGACTGCTGTCGTCGCGAACGAAGATGGTTTCTATCGTGCATCTGTCCAATTCGCTGGGTACGCTCAATCCTATCGATTCGATCATCGCCCGCGCTCATGCGGTCGGGGCCAAGGTGTTAGTTGACGCTTCGCAATCGGCTGCCCATTTGCCGATCGACGTGAAGGGGTCAGCGGGAGATAGCAACCACTCTGCTAGTGTTTCTGGCCTGGAGAGGGGAAGCCCCACTCTCACCCACCTCAGAAGTTGCGACTTTTTGGTCTTCTCGGGCCATAAGGTTTACGGTCCGACTGGGGTTGGCGTGTTGTTCGGACGACGAGAACTACTGCAAGCGATGCCCCCGTGGCAGGGCGGCGGCGATATGATCCGCCATGTCTCCTTCAGCGGCACAACCTATGCCGATGTCCCCGCCCGTTTCGAGGCCGGAACACCGAACATCGCGGGAGTTATTGGTCTTGGTGCTGCATTAGACTATGTCCAGGCGGTGGGAATGTCGGCGGTTGCCGCTCACGAAGACGAGTTAACCGCTCAAGCGGTTCGATTGTTGCGGACGATTCCCAGCGTACGGTTGATCGGCGATGCAAGCAACCGAGTGAGCGTGGTATCGTTCGTTGTAGAAGGAATGTCGGCTCTGGATGTGGGAATGCGGCTCGATCTGGAAGGGATCGCTGTCCGCACAGGCCACCACTGTTGTCAGCCGGTCATGGAACACTTCGGCGTACCGGCGACGGTGCGAGCGTCGTTCGCTCTTTACAATACTTCGTCAGAGGTCGAGCTATTCGCGTCAGCGTTGCGGAGTATTGCCGAGGATGCCCGGCGTCGTGCGTTGCCTTTGGAAGAGGTTCAGCGTTGTCCCGCCGAGGCAACTTTGTGCGGTTCGTCGGCTCAGATGTGTCCGCCGCGGACGCAGGAGGTAGCCTACGCTCCGAGGATGGCCGACAGCCCGGAGCAGGCGGCCGAAGAGATCCTGGAAGTGTTCGAGCTTCTCGACGATTGGCAGGAACGCTATCAACATCTGATCGACCTGGGCGACAAGTTGCCTTTGATGCCCGAAGAGTTCAAGACGGATTGCACCCGCGTCCACGGCTGTCAAAGTGTGGTGTACCTGACGGCCCGCGAAAAACCCGATATGCCAGGTTCAGTGGAGTTCTTGGCCGATAGCGATGCCGGTCTAGTGCGCGGGTTGATTGCGTTACTGGAGCACGTCTATTCCGGTCAGCGAGCCAGTGACGTTCTGCGCTTCGATGTGGAAGGTTTCTTCCGCAAACTGGGTCTCGATCAACATCTCAGCCTAAACCGCCGCAACGGATTGGCGGCGATGGTGCAGCGCATCCGCCAGCACGCTACCGGTTTGGCGAGGAAGTGACGCATGGAAACCAAACGCATTAACCTGCCCGTGATGGGCCAACGGGCGGAGCCGCCCGCTGCGCCGGTTCCCGAGTTGCCCAGCGATGCGACTCTGGAGGAACGGATCATCGCTGTCTTGCAAACGATCTACGATCCAGAGCTGCCCGTAAGTATCTTTGATCTGGGGTTGATCTATAATCTCGCGGTATCACCTCAAGGAGCGGCAGCCATCGACATGACGCTCACCGCGCCCAACTGTCCCGTAGCCGGGTCCATCGTTGCCGAAGTGCAACGGAAGGTCGCTGCCATCCCCGGTGTGACGGCGTCAAAGGTAGAGTTGGTTTGGGATCCACCGTGGCATCGCGGGCGGATGAGCGAAGCCGCAGCGCTGACACTGGGTTTGGATTGAACCGAAGCCGAAGTTGCGAATCGGTCGGAGCCGAAAACGATACGACCGTGATTAGGCAGACGGGCACAGTCTCTGCTGCTTGCGGCCCTGAAGTCCTCCAGACGGTTCAGAGCCGGAAACAGTAGTGACGCTCGAGAGTTAGCCGAGAATCGCGTTCACGACTTCACCATGTACATCGGTGAGGCGATAATGTCGGCCCTGGAATTTGAACGTCAAGCGACGATGGTCGATGCCGAGCAAATGCAACACGGTCGCTTGGAGGTCGTGGACGTGGACGGCGTCGCCGGTCACGTTATAGCCGAAGTCGTCGGTGGTGCCGTGGGTGATGCCCGGTTTGATCCCGCCGCCTGCCATCCAGATCGTGAAACAGCGCGGATGATGGTCACGGCCATAATCGTCGCGTGTGAGTTTACCTTGACAGTACGCCGTCCGACCAAATTCGCCGCCCCAGACAACCAGGGTATCGTCAAGTAATCCGCGATGTGCCAGGTCCGTCACCAGCGCGGCCGACGCCTGATCCGTATCACGGCACTGGCCGGCAATTTGTGTAGGCAACTTGACGTGTTGATCCCAACCGCGATGGAATAACTGGACAAATCGCACGCCGCGTTCGATCATCCGCCTTGCCAAAAGGCAATTGGCCGCGAAGGTTCCCGGTTTGCGAGCGTCATCACCGTAGAGGTCGAAGGTCGAGCGCGGCTCTTTCGATAGATCGACGAGTTCAGGCACGCTTGTTTGCATCCGAAAGGCCATCTCGTATTGTGCGGTTCGGGTCGCGATTTCCGGGTCGCCCGTCTCGCTCAGGCCATTCAACGCGGCGATGTCGTCGAGCATCCGCCGGCGTGTGTGCGCGTCAACGCCCGGTGGATTACCAAGGTACAATACCGGGTCGCCTCCAGAGCGAAATTTGACGCCCTGATAGCGCGATGGTAGGAAACCGCTTCCCCAGAGACGGTCGTAGAGCGGTTGATCGGTCGGGTTGCCGCTACCTTTGGAAACCAACGCCACATAGGCCGGTAGGTCGCGCGATAAACTTCCTAGGCCGTAAGCCAACCATGCGCCGATACTCGGCCGTCCGGCAATTTGCGAACCTGTCTGGAAAAAAGTGATGGCCGGGTCGTGGTTGATCGCTTCGGTGTGCATCGAGCGGACGAAGCATAGCCTGTCGGCCACTTTCGCTGTCCGTGGCAACAGTTCGCTCAGTACCGCACCGCTCTTGCCGTGGCGTGTGAACGAGAACTTGCTCGCGGCCAGGGGAAAGCTCGTTTGTGTGGCCGTCATGCCGGTCAGTCGTTGCCCGTTGCGGATACTCGCCGGCAGTTCCTCGCCGTGCATTTTGGAGAGCATCGGTTTGGGGTCGAAGAGGTCGAGTTGCGATGGCGCACCAGATTGGAATAGCCAAATCACCCGGCGTGCCTTGGCCCGATGATGCAATCCCGAGAGAGGCGGAGCCGTCGCATAGCCGTCTTGCGCCAGGAGGGTGGCGAGCGCCGTGGTGCCTAAAAAGTCGCGGCGAGAGAGCATCGGCATCACTCCTTGTTGATCGCTTCGTCGAGGTTGAGTAGCGTACCGGCCAAGGCCGCGAACGACGCACGTTCGATGGGTGTGATCGTGCGATCAGATGCAAAATCACCAACCGAAGCGATTTTCTCGGCCGCCGCCCGATTCGCGGTGTAATGTTGCCGGTGTTTCTCTAACGAGGTTCGCAAGATGTTCGCTTCGGCGTCGCGCGGAGCGCGGCCCAGCACCCGGCGAAACATCCAGGTGATGCGCTGCGTATCATCGGGTTTCGCACGAAGTGCCCTCTCACCGAGAACGCGACCGGCTTCGACATAGGTAACATCATTGAGCAGATTCAAAGCCTGTAACGGCGTGTTCGTGCGTGTTTCGCGGACGCTGCACGCCTCACGGCCCGGAGCGTCGAAGGTCACTGCTCCCGGCGGCGCGACGGTGCGTTTCCAGTAAACGTACAATCCACGTCGATACAGGGCCGACCCCGTATCACGAATATATTCCGCATCCGCCAGGTCGCGCCAGAGGCCGTCCGGCTGATAGGGTTTGACGGAGGGGCCGCCCAGTTCCTCGCTGAGCAGACCGGCCGCGAAGAGAGCCTGATCGCGGATCATCTCGGCGGGCAGACGCAACCGCGGGAAACGAGAAAGTAGGCGATTTTCTGAGTCTCCCGGCAACGTCTGTCGCGACGACTGGCGGTAGACTCGACTCGTGACAATCAACCGCACCAATCGCTTAACATCCCAGCCCGATTCGCGAAATTCGACCGCTAGCCAGTCAAGTAACTCGGGATTTGTCGGCGGCTCACCCTGAACGCCGAAATCTTCGCTGGTTTTGACGAGACCGACTCCGAAGAACATTTGCCAGAAGCGGTTGACAATAACCCGAGCGGTGAGGGGATTTGTCGCATCAACGACCCAACGAGCCAACCCCAGGCGGTTCATCGGAGCCTCGGTAGGCCACGGGGCGAAGGTCGGTACACCGGGCGTTACTCGTTCGCCGGGCTGGTCGTACTGCCCACGTCTTAATAAATGTGTCGCTCGCGGTTTGGGCATGTCCTCCATGACCATCGTCGTCGGTAGCTGGTCCATCAGATCGCGGCGTTGCTGTTGTAACCGTGCGAGACGTTGATGAGCTTCACGCACGGCGATGGGGACGGTATCAGAGCGTAGAAACGCTCGCCGTTTCTTTTCCTTCGGTTCCAAACCGGCCGCGATTCGCACTTCGGTTGCATCCAGCGCCCGCGAATAGAGACGCACCTCAGACATCCGCCCTACAAAGCGGTCGAGCGGACCATTACCGGCACCCACACGCAATGGTTCCTTGGTTGCGAAGGTCTGGTTGAGGTCATCGAGCAAGACCCGCAAGGCGACCGGCTTGCCGTCCAGAAAGACCCGTATACCCGAGGCGACGCGCGAGCCGTCGTAGGTGACCGTCACATGCCGTCGCGTTCCGGGTGTTAGACGTTCTTCGGTTTCCACACGAGCTGCATCATCGAGCCAGCGTTTTACCAGGTTCACTTGCAATCGATCGTCGTGCAGGCGTACCGCGTAGCCGTCACCCTCAGCCACGTCGGTCATGCGTGAGAACAGGGTGCCCCGGTCAACTCGCGTTGGCACAACGACGGCACTCAGACTAAAGCGGTCCAGATAGCCGAATGCGCCCGCGTCGATGCGTTCGTGCCGTCGGCCGTCATATTCGTCGTCATGCAGATGACGAGCAGCGTCATGACGAACGGCTCCGGTGCGGAGATCGACAGCGTCGAGCGGATTGCGATTGTCGTAGTGCCACAGACGCAACGCGGCTTGGAGTTCAGGTTCCAGCCGATGGCAATCGGATTGGGCCTGACGGAGTTCGGCGTCGAGTTGTTGAAGTTGTTCCTGTTGTCGAGCGGTCGGGGAGACGAGCAGAGGAGGCGAATTACCAAACTTGACCGCTTTGCCCCGCTCGGGGATGTTGTTAAAAAAGGCGAACAGGCGATAAAACTCGCGCTGCGAGATGGGATCGTATTTATGGTCGTGGCATCGTGCGCAGCCCATCGTCAGCCCGAGCCACACGGCGGCGGTCGTCTCGACGCGGTCAGCGACGTACTCCACTGCGTATTCTTCGGGGACGATGCCGCCTTCGGCGTTGCCGCGATGGTTGCGATTGAACCCTGTCGCGATGCGCTGCTCCATCTTCGGGCCGGGTAACAAGTCACCGGCCAACTGCTCGACCGTGAAGCGATCAAAGGGCATATTCGCGTTGAAGGCATCGATGACCCAGTCGCGCCAGCGCCACATGGTCCGTTCGCCGTCACTCTGGTAACCGCTGGTGTCGGCGTAGCGAGCGGCTTCCAGCCAACGGATAGCGAAACGCTCGCCGAAACGCGGGTTGGCCAGGAGGCGATCAACGACGCGCTCGTATGCATCGGGATGACGATCGGCCTCGAACGCCAGTTGCTCGTCGATGGTTGGGGGGACGCCCGTCAGATCGAGTGTCACACGCCTCAACCACGTCGGCCGCTCGGCATTAGCCGACATCGAGAGGCCTTCGCGTTCCAGGCGGGCTAACAGGAAACGATCAATAGGGGTGTGAGTATTGCCGCGGACGTTTGGCACCGGAGACTTGATTGGCACAAGAAACGCCCAGTGCGGTTGCCATTTTGCTCCGGCATCGATCCAGGCTCGCAGGGTCGCGCGTTCGGTTTCCCCCAGTTGCCGTGTTGCCGAACGCGGAGGCATCGGCTTCTTGGCATCGTGGATGCGACGCCAGGCTTCGCCGCTGGCAAAGGCCGTGCGAATTCCTTCGGCGGTGTCCAGACGCAGTGCCGCTTTGCGATTGGCCGCGTCGGGGCCGTGACATGAAAAGCACGCATCGGAAAGTATCGGCCGAATGTCGCGGTTGAACTCGACGCCGGCCGAAAAGGGTGGTGGTGGGATGGGTGGATTTCCTTCTCCAGCCCAGAAGTTCAGTAGGAGGGTGGCGAGCAGTACGGTCATCGTTGGCCCCAGGTAAGAGGACAGCACTCTTATGCTATCCCAACGTTAAGGCACTGCCAACAAAAAGACGCCGTGAGAACCAATCTCACGGCGTCAAGAGAAGCAATAGGAGGGGTCGAGATTACTCGAACTTCACGCCGTCCTTGCTCGGCTTGATGAAGGAAAACAAGCCCTTCTTGGTCACAACGCCCTTGACGGTGCCCTTCTTGATTTCCGTGCAGATTTCGCTGTGGTAAGGAGCCTTCGCACCTTCATCGATGAAGGTGTAGATTACGTCCTTTTCGCCTTCCTTGACCTTGATCGCATTGCCGCACTTCGTCGCAATCTTGAATCCGCACTTCGGGCAGCCAATCTCACCCTTGAGGGTGACTTCCTTGGCGTCGGACTTCTTTTCGTCTTGGGCTGCGTTCACGAACATCACGGCGCCCAAGACAATAGCCAGACCCATCATCGACTTCAGAATCGCTTGCATGGTTTACTCTCTCCAAACGGGTTACCTACGGATAGAACCACATTATATATAATAAATCGGTTTAACGGCGACAAGCCAATCACTTTTCATCTTTTTGTCAATTTAGTCAGGAAGTGCTCGTGGCTCAGAGTCTGTTTCACTATTTCTAATCAATTCCAATTTGCACAAGGCGAAAAATGGGTGGCTGGTGCAGGATGGGGGAGCATTTCGTTACGACGGTAATTTTTTCCCACTTCGCTCTTGTTTCCGACGCGTTACATGTTATAAGCCCTCCTCGTTCGGCGTAGCATTTGCTGCGCTCTGTTTGTTCTCGTTCCGGCAGGGGAGCCATGGTTGCGACGATCTGGTTGCTTGGCTGTATCCTGGTTCCGGCCCAGCCCGCCCGGTCCGAATCTGCTGACTGGACCTTGGCACCGCGTTTTGAACGAGGTGTCGAACTCGTCTACCGTGGCTCGTTCGCTGAACAAGCCGCAGGAGATAAGGTCCGTTTTCAACGTGTCTTCCGCTTCGAGACTCGTTTTCTCGTGCTGGAAGCAAGCGCTAGCGGCTACGAACTGGCTGGAATGACCCTGTTGCAAGACAAGGCATCTCCTCGGTCGCCGGGGGCCGTGCGTATGGAAAAGTTCGCTCTCAGCCCAAACGGGCGGATCAAACCAACGATTGGCGTTCCCGTGGAAGGACCTCCCTCCCTGGAAGTGGGAATGTTCGTCGAGTTGCCGTCCGGTAAACTGTCCGTCCATCAGGGGTGGGAAACTCGCGAAACTGGTGAACCGTCGCGTGCCTGGACCATTGCCGGGTCGGAAATGGTTCTAGCTCAAAATTGCGTTAAGCTCGTTAGTATTCAAGTCTCCGACACTTGGGAGCGGCCCCGAGCGGATCGCGGAGCTTGGCGACGTATTGATACTTTGTGGATCAATTCTCGCTCGGGTACTACTATTCGTGTCGAACGCACCATCGAACAACGCGAACCCGCTAGTCGAGACACCAGCCGCATGACCACTCTGCGGTATGATCTCGAAAGCAGCCTCAAGCACCTTGCGCCACTGATCAGCGACCGCCGTAACGAGATTAGCCGTGCCCTCGAATTCCGCAACCAGGCTAACCCGTTACTTCCTCAACCGCTCAAGTCGTCGCGTGAACTCGCCGCTCTGGGGCGACGCATTAATGCCTATGTCGATACGCAACCGGCCACCCCCTATCGCGAGGCCGTCTTGTCCGTCAAGCGTCACGTCGAAGCTGCGTGCAAGGGTGAAGTGGTTGAGGTCGGCTATCAGGAAGTGCCGCGCGAGGAACCCACGGCAGCGGTAGGTTCCCTGGCCCCGGACTTTTTGGCCACGGACATCACCGGACCAGGTTCGAGTCGGTTGTCCCGGTTCAAGGGCAAGCCAATCCTGATGATCTTCTATCAGCCCCGTTCCGAAACGGCCCCCGAATTGCTCCGTTGGGCGCAGGGTATCAATTTCTCGCTGGGACGCTACGTCAACGTCGTCGGTATGTCCGCCAGCGATGATAAGGCCGATGTCCTAAGACAACGCTCGGCTGTCGGAGCGACGTTTCCCGTCTTGCACGGCGGCGGATTGCGTCGGACATACGGCGTCGAGGCGACCCCGAAAATGATCATCATCGACGCGGACGGCATTATCCGCGGCAGTTTTCTGGGCTGGGGACGCGAGACCGGTGATGTGGTGCTGGCTGAATTGCGCCGATGGTTGGCCACTCGCTAGGATTCTCCTGTGCTTCTGTCGGAGCTGGAAGCGTGAGCGACGGTATCTAGGGTAGCGAAGTCGCTCACGGTTCCAGCTCTGAACTCCCTCGAAATCGCAGATTCATTAAAATCGTTTCGACCGACATGCCCGGCGTGGTGGATGATGAAAGGCTCTGGTTGCTCTGATCCTCCTGTTGCCGATAGGATGAAGGGAGGATAATACCGTGATGGACTATCAAATTCAGGCACCAACAATGCGTTGTGCCCTCACCGGGAGAGAATTGAAGCCGGGCGAACGGATCTACAGTGTGTTGATGGTGGAGGGAAACCGGTTGATTCGTCGGGACTACGCAAACGAAGCATGGTCCGGCACTCCGGCGGGAAGTTTTAGTTTCTGGCAATCGAAAGTCCCGACTGGTCATAAACCTAAAAAACCGTCCATCGATGACGAGGTGCTTGTCGAGTGTCTCGGTCGGTTAGAAGATGACCCAACGCCACAAAAGATGAGCTTCCGTTATGTATTGGCTCTGCTTCTCATTCGGCGGAAACGATTACGGTTAGAGCAGACGGTCACGGAAGCCCGTCAGGAGATCATGCGGCTACGCTGCCCGAAAACCGGCACCGCCTATAATGTAGTTGATCCTCGACTTTCGGATAGTGAGTTGGAGGCTGCTCAGGACGACGTATTTCGCGTGTTAGGCTGGGACTGAACACAAACGATGGAGAGCATACCATGAAACGAACCCGAGCCGCCTTCTGCCTGGGATTATTGGCTATGCTCTGCAGCGGGTGCTTACTGATCCCGAAGAAGCCAGATACGAAGGACCTGAAAACGCCCCCAGTAATCGGAGTGAAGGCGACGCCGCAATCGCTGGTCAACTACCTCAACGACAACGCCCGTTTGATGTCGTCCATTCGTGCCAAACTCGACATGGATTGCACTCAGAAGGGCAAGTCGGTCGGTCCTACCGGGATGTTGGCGTGCCAAAAGCCCCGCGATTTCCGTATGCGAGCCAAAGTATTCGGCGTCGATGAGGTCGATATTGTCTCTAATAGCGATGAACTTTCTTTCTGGATCAAGCGAGCCGACCCGCCCCATCAATATGTCTGCTCTCACAAAGACCTGGCTACTGGCAAGGTTAAAATGCCTTTCCCCTTCCAACCCGACATGGTCTTGGTCGCTCTGGGCATGGCCGACTATGACCCTGCAGCCACTTACGATCTGAACACCTTCGAAAAGACACTCGAATTGTCCAGCAGCGGTACTTCGGCTGACGGCAAGCCGATCAAGCGAACCGTCGTATTTAACCGCAGGCCGGTGATGGGCAATGATTCACAAATTGTGGGCCATGTCGTGAAAGATTCTGCCGGGAAACTCATCTGCAAGGCACTCATCGAGCGAGTTTACAAAGATCGGAGTGGAGCAGTAGTCCCCTCAGTAGTCAAAATTGAGTGGCCTGCGGAAGATGTGACGATTAAGTTGATGCTATCCGACATTCAAGTCAACGCGATCGACAAGGACGATGCATCGCGACTATTCACTCGTACGCCTATTCCCGGTGCGGAAGTGTACGATCTTGCCAAAAACGCCATCTCCTCGGGCGCAAGCATTCGCAGTGCCGGCTATTATCCGCGCTGATGAAGGGCTGCTCAGAGCCGGAATCGTAAATGAAGGTTCCTAGCCGGAAACGTAAGTGACAGTGAAAAAGCGCTCGACCTTCCTCACGCTTCCGGCTAGGAAGTTCAAGTCAAAACCGCGGTCGAATAGGGGAATTTAGTTTCTTCAGACACGGATGGTGAGCAACGCAAGGACGCGAATGGGCTATGAATGCACCCAAGATACCCGGCTATCTTCTTCTCCAGCGGCTAGGTGGCGGGGCTATCACTTCTGTTTATGAAGCCCGCGATGAAGAAACAGGGGCAGCCTGCGCTGTCAAAGTTTTACGGGACGACATCGAAGATCGTGCTACAGCTATCAAGTTATTGCAACGCGAGGCGCGAGCGGGATTGGCTCTGCGTCATCCGCATCTCGTGCGAGTCAATCAGGTTCACGTACTACGGGAGCCTTACTTTCTGGTGCTGGAACTGTTGACCGGCGAATCGTTGCGGACGCGGCTGCGTCGCGAATATCGTCTATCCATTGCCGAAGCCTTGTGGATCACCCGCCAAACAGCCGAAGCACTGGCGACAATACACGCTGCCGGGTTTATTCACGGTGATGTAAAGCCCGACAACATTCGGTTGTTATCGGCCAGTGGAGTGGTGTTGACCGATTTGGGATTCACGCATCGGTTGGGCGAAAACGCCGCGTTTTTGCGTGAAGGTTATCTGTTCGGAACGGTGAACTACTTGGCCCCCGAGCAGTGCGAAGAATGGCCGATCGAATCGTATTCGACGGACTTGTACAGTCTTGGGGTGACGTTGTTCGAGATGTTGACGGGTGTTTTACCTCATCCGGTGGGAAATTTACGCGAGACAATGCGACGACTTCACAGTGAGCCGCCGACCCCAATTCTCGAAGTCCGAAACGATATTTCCCCCGAACTTGCGCATCTGGTCGGCCAACTTTTAGAGCGCGAACCCGAGGACCGGCCCCATGCCTCCGCTGTGGTGAGTCGGTTGGTACGTCTGGAAATCCTGGCGATGGCCCATTGTCGTGCCGGATGACGGGGCTGTGGGTCGCCGCCACTGGCACGGCGCATAGTGGACACACCGACTAGCGTTGGCGGGGCAAATGATTTTCGCACGCTCGGAAGATTTAGGTCAACCACGCGATGCTATCCTGGGCTTACTTCACCTGGAAGATACATTCGATTTCGAGGCATCCGCCATTGGGAAGCGAGGCCATGCCGACCGCACTACGTGCGCCCTTGCCATTCTTCTCGCCGAAGACTTGGACCATCAGATCGGAGAAACCGTTAATGACCGCCGGTTGTTGAATGAAATCCGGGCCGCAATTAACCATTCCCAGTGTCTTGACGAGACGCACGACCTTGTTGAGACTTCCTAGCTCGTTTCGGATGACCGCCAGAGAGATCAGCGCCACATCACGGGCCGCTTTTTTTGCGTCTTCGACAGACACATCGGTGCCCACCTTGCCCGTGATCAACTTCCCGCCAAGGTTCGGCAGATGACCGGACAAATATAGAAGATCACCCGCACGCACGGCTGGTACAATCGTAGCACCTTTCGGGGGCGTAAGTTTAGGTAGTTCTAGTTTCAGTTCCTTCAGACGGGCTTCGGGGGTGTCCTCTTCGTCGGCGGCGAACGTCCAGGTCAGGCCCAGCCCGGCCGCACTGAGTATTCCGGTCACAATCCATTCGCGGCGGTTCATGTGAAAATCTCCTGGGAATAAGCTCAAGCGTGTTATAGCGATCTACGTTTCTTTCGAGGAGATAATACGCTCGCGAAATAATGCGCATGGAGGCTGCGATTCTGGGGGGGATGTCAGAGCCGAAAACGTGAGCGATGGCTATAGCATCGCCATTGTCAGTTAGGTTGCCGACTCTGAACAGCACTCTCTGACACGGTTGGCAAATTCCAGGTAACGAACGCGGTTTTATCCCGTAGAATATATTGGAACGCCGTGGGTTCTCCCTACGCCACGCGAAAAACAAGGGGTATACCGATGACAACCGCTACGCTGACCAATCTTCGCGACGAAATCCTTGCTTTGAAAAAAGACAAGGACGCCACTATTCTCGCGCACTATTATCAGGAAGGCGAAATCCAGGAACTTGCCGATTTCGCTGGTGATAGTCTCAATCTCGCCCGTGCGGCCACTAAGGTCAGCACCTCCACTATTGTCTTCTGCGGCGTTCACTTCATGGCCGAAACGGCCAAAATTCTCAACCCATCGAAACGGGTTCTGGTGCCCGATCTTGACGCCGGTTGCTCCCTGGCCGATTCCGCACCCGCCGGGAAACTCGCTCGCTATCAAGAGATGTTGCGAATCAACGGCCGGCATTTTCAGACGGTGACTTACATCAACTCGACAGCGGCCGTGAAATCGTTATCCGATTGGATCGTCACGAGCGGAAACGCGCAGCAGATCATCGAGCGTGTTCCCAAGGATCAAGAGATTCTGTTTGTCCCAGATCGGCATCTGGGCCAATATCTCAGCGAGGTGACCGGGCGAAAGATGATCCTGTGGGATGGCTCGTGCATCGTCCACGAACTTTTCTCGGTCGGCGATATGTTGGCTCTCAAACGCAAGTTGCCCGGTTCGGTCACTCTGGCCCATCCCGAGTGTCCCGCGAATATTCGCGAGCACGCCGATTTCGTTGCCGGCACCGAAGCAATGATGAAGCACGTCGGGACCTACACCGCACCGACCGATTTCCTCGTTGCCACCGAAGCGAACATGATGTGGCGATTGCAACAGGCGTATCCGCAGCACCGCTACCACGGCGTACCGGGCATCACCTGTGCCTGTAATAAATGCCCCCACATGGCACGCAACACCTTGGAAAAAGTGCGAGATTGTTTACTCTACGGTCGGCCTGAGATTCTGTGGGTGCCGGAATTCGATCGCGCTAAAGAAGTGCTGGAACGCAGCTTGCTCAAATGAGGCCGGCTTCATGGACATGCACCGTGCCTTCCTGGATGACATCATCGCCCACCCGGACGACGACACACCCCGTTTGATCTATGCGGACTGGCTCGACGACAATGGCGACCCGTCTCGTGCCGAGTTTATCCGTCTTCAGGTGGATCGCGGTCGTGGTCTGTCCAGTTGGGAATCCACGGCCCGCGAACAAGAACTGCTCAACGAGCACGCGAACCGCTGGACGACTAGTCTTTTTGGTCGGGTCCATAGCGTTGAGTTTTGTCGTGGCTTCATCGAAGCGGTTCATGTCACTGCGGCGGAGGCGGGTCGGTTTCGCCTGGAATTATCCTCACTGTGCCTGGCATTTCCCTTACGCCGTCTGCGATTGGATGCGCCGACCGATGACTTCATGAACCATCTCGTCGATCGCATCGCAACAGGGGAGTTGCATCTGGAACAACTCGATCTCGACCTAGATCAGCCTGAAGCTTCGTGGTTTGAGCGGCTGCTTGGATTACCGCAAGCCGCTAGGTTCCGGTCGTTACTGATCGAACACGAACACGCCTCGACCCAATGGAATCGACTGCTCGCCCGACTTGACCAACCTGGTCCGTTCACCCAACTCACCGAATTGGGAATCGGCTTCGGCACGACGAACGACCCTATTTATCCCGAAGTTATCGAACAACTGATCGCCTCCCCATATTTGTCGCGTTTGAAAAAACTGCATATTCCCTTCTCGTGGTTCGGTGTCGATGGGATGCGCCTGTTGGCCCATTCCCCGATTCGCGAGGGGCTGACCCATCTGGATGTCGGTTGTTGTCATATTCCCCTGGAAGGCTGGAAAATTCTGGCCGAAGGACCGGCCTTGGAACGCCTCGAGTGGTTAGGTTTGATCGGTGCCCATGTGATGATGGCCGAGAGTTGGCAAAATCTTCGCGAACACGAATATGGCCGATTGCTAACGCAGCGTTTGAAAGCACGCGCGGACTATACGACAAGCAGCACATTTGTGACACGGCAAAAGGGCGTGCCGGTCAAGTGAGGGAGTTTGGTGATGCAACTGGTTCCGAACCGCTTCTTATTTCGCATCAGTCAGCCGTGCCGATACATTGCGGACTTACCCACTGATGACGAGGATCTTTTCGTGCTGCCCGATTCGTGCCGAATCCAGCACTTCGCCGCTCTCGATGCGCAGGTGAGTTTCGCCGACGTACGAATGGCCTGGAACGAGAATGGCTTGGCCGTTCAGGTCGAAGTACGGGGTAAGGAACAGCCGGCGGTGGGCGATGCGAGTCGGCCGCGTCAGTCCGATGGGTTCTCGCTGTGGATCGACACGCGCGATTCGCGTACAAGTCATCGTGCCAGCCGATTTTGCCATCAGTTTCACTTTTTGCCCACCGGAGCCGGGCCGGATCGGGACGAGGCCGCCTTTGTACAGGTGAAAATCCACCGCGCCTTGGTCGATGCGCCATTGGTCGAGATGGTTCCGTTGCGCGTAAAGAAACGCGCAGGGGGCTACCGGCTGACGGCTTGGTTGCCGTCAACAGCGTTAGCGGGGTACGACCCGGAGCAAAGCCCGCGAATGGGACTGTTCTGGGTGATGCGAGACAACGAGTTAGGCGAACAAGCCAGTGGTGCCACGGAGAATTTACCGTACGCGGAAGATCCGACGTTGTGGGGAGTGTTGGAGTTAGTGCGGTGAAGACATCCCCAGGCGGGGCACCAGCACCCCGCCGCCGTCAATGGAGGTCAGGCCGTGGGCTGTTCGTCGGTGCGAGCGCGGAGCGGGCCGCGGTAAGTGATACGACCTTTGCTCAGGTCGTACGGCGAGATCGAGACGGTGACGACGTCACCCGGTAGGATGCGGATGAAATTCTTGCGGATTTTGCCCGCAATGTGTGCGACAATTTCGTGGCCGCTATCGAGTTTAACGCGGAACTGGGTATTGGCCAGGGCGGCAATCACTTTACCCTGTACCTGAATCGATTCTTCTTTCGCCATAGGCTCTCCGGTAGGAATGTATTTCTGGAACAATTAAACACATACAAGGCATTGTACACATTGTCTACATAGGAGGGTAGGGCAAGCTATCCCCTTTCGCTTCTGTCTGTTCCGCCACACGCTTAGGCCAGTACGTCCGTCAGCACTTCGCCACCCGGCACCAGCTCGGTCGGCCGGTTCGTTCGGTCGCTGATGATCATGTGCGGATCAATTCCTAACAGGTGATACGTCGTTGCCAATAGATCCTTTGGCGAAACCGGCCTTTCCGCCACGCTACCGCCAATCTTGTCCGTTTTGCCGATGACTCGGCCGCGGGCAACACCGCCGCCCGCCAGCAACGCGCTGTACGCTTGCGACCAGTGATCGCGGCCCGCCCCCTTGGCACTGTTGATCTTGGGCGTTCGGCCGTGCTCGCTGACACACAGGACCAACGTGTCATCCAGTAGGCCACGCGAATCGAGATCACGTAACAAACCGCTTAGGGCGCGATCAAACCCGGGACATAGTTCCTTTTTCATACGGTTGTAGTGGTCCCAGTGGGTGTCCCAGGCACTACCCGCTAGGCCGAATTCGTCCCAAAAGACGCTCACAAACCGTGCACCCGCTTCGACCAGTCGCCGTGCGGCCAGGCATCCCTGGCCGAATAGCGACATGCCGTAGGACTCTCGCAACGTCCGAGATTCGCGTTCCAAATCGAGGGCCGTCCGTACCTTAGTCGAACGCACCAAATCCAACGCCATCCCGCGATTGCGGTCCAAACTCCGTCCCGCATCGCCCAACCCTAGATCGCGACGCCCCTGGTCGAACTGTTCCAACAACGAACGCCGCCGATCCAATCGATCCAGCGTCATTTCTTCGCTCTGACTTTGTATCTCGAAACGGCTATCAGCCGAGATACCAATGTACGGCTCATCGAATTCCTGGGTGGTGGTGGTCAAGGTCTTGACCATCTTGCCCGTCGCCGTGCCCCGGAAATTCGTCCAGATGGGGTTATACGCCGAACCCAGGAACGCGGCATATGGCCCGGCCCGATGCACTTCGCCGGTTCGCTGCGTCGAGAACGGGAACGGCAACGCCAGATTCGTCGGCACTTCGCGCCGATTACGTTCCAGATAAGCCACGACCGACCCGATGAACGGATGGTGCCGCGGATCGCGCGGGTTGAGTTCCATCGGAACGTCAATAGCCGGCACACCGGTCAGGGCAAAGGCGGCGCCGTGAATCGGGTACTGGTGCGTCACCGACCGCACGACGGTCGTCAGGTGCATCACACGCGAAGCATCGGGCAGTAGTTCGCCTATGTCGCAACCCGGTAGGCTGGAGCGAATTGATTTTAATTCGCCGCGAATCTCCGGCGGTGCGTCCGGCTTGGGGTCGAATGTCTCTAACTGACTCGGCGAGCCGTAGAGGTAAAGTAAAATACACGATTTCGCTTTACCGAACGAACCCGGTTGAGCGTTGGCGGCTTGGGTCTGCTGGAGACGGAAATAATCGCTCAACGAAAGCCCAGCCAGGCCCAGGCCACCCACTCGCAGGGCTTCGCGTCGTGTGATTCCGTCGCACAATTGTTTCACTGTTCCAAGAATGCGCAGCATGCCCCAGCCTCCTCACCTCTTTCGATCTTAAAGCTCCGCTCTTATCGGGGCAAGTAAAAAACCTTTGACTTCCTACTCTGATTGTACGGCGTAGGCGACGGCGCTACAGAACTTGCCGTCGCTGACGCTTCCGACTCTGATGGCGCGAGTGACGGGGCCACGAGGGCGTCGGCTCTGGCTGATATCGCCACAGATTCCCTCACGCCAAGGGGTCGCGCCCGCCAGGCTGGGTTATACGGTACAGCGTTCCCTTCAACCGGTCGCCGCCCGGTTCGCCTGCTCGCAGCATTTGCGTCTTGTACGGCAATCCTTCTCGGGCCAATAACTCCTTCAACAGAGCGGCGGGGATGCGGTCCTGATCCGTCACCAGCGCCACCCCGTCGTCGGCCAAGACTCGCTTGATTAACATCACGATGGGGGAAACATTACGTGTCTCGTAGACCAAGTCCGACGCCAATATCACCCGGAAGCGTAGGCCCTGCGGCGGATGGTTCCAATCCATCTGCAACGTATCGAAGTCTTTGAAACCGTTCAGCTTGGCGTTGCGAGCCGCAAAGGTCAGGGCAGTAGCGTCGTAATCGCTGAATGTCACCCGCACGCCCCGACTGAGGGCCACCACGCCTGCCAAACCCAGGCCGCAGCCGATCTCCAGAGCGTGCAATCCCGCGGGCCACTCGCGTTCGACCGTCCACTTGGCCAGCATTCGCGCAGCAGGCCATAAGTCCGTCCAGTACGGCATGAAATCGCGATCGAGTAACTCGCTTTTCACCCGTGGATGATCCAGCATCCGATCCGACTCGTCCGGGCGTTCGATCAGAAACGTCCGGCCTTTGACGATCACCGTCTCGCGACGTATGCCCCGGATGGCTTCTGGTGGGGTACTCGGTAGTGCTGGCTCGCTCATGACAACAACTGATGGCAGTTGGCAAACTCTTCAGGGGTTATGGGCCGGTTGGCCGGTAGTAGGGCCGCCCCGGCGGGGTGTCCCTTACAGTCCAGAATCAAATGCCGAACGCTGGGGCGTTCATACCCGGCGTCATTGGGGATGTGTCCACTAACCAGATATTCGGCGTCCATCGTCCGCAAAAACGTTTCGAGCGTCTCAGGCCGCGTGTCGCGTCCCCATACTAATGCATATACCGATCCACCGGGCGCGAGTTGTTCCAGCGGTGTCGGCTCCAGGGTTAATGCGTTCGCGTCGAACTCGCGGGCGGGCACACTGTGAGCGATTAACAATCGGCCTGCCGTGCGAATCGCTAACGGAGCCGATTCGAACAATTTGCAATAAACACCATACACCTCGTCGGCTCGCGTGCCGTAGGTGGTTCGTACACCGGTTTTGAACAGTTCGTTGAGGTCGTCTTCGTCCATCTTGCCCACGCGACGGCCCGTCAGTTGAGCCAGTTCGTGGTTCCCCATGAGATAGTGAACTCGGCCCGGAAATTGGACCATAAGGGCACACGCAGCCTCAACGACCTGATACGAACGGTCGCCGCCCCCGTTGGGATGGCGAAAGGGGCCGTGAACAATCTCTTGAATGACAAGATGACGGCGCGGATGTGTCACTAGATCGGCCAGACGCACTAATCGACGAAGATTATCGAGTTGGCCGTGAAGATCACCGCCAATGAGGACATCATCGGCGTCCGCGAGGTGGATAAGACGACCGACCCGCCCCGGTGTCTCACGACAGGCGATAACCCCTCGGCGTAGGGTTATTAGACGTTGGTCAATCGGATTCATGGTTCTCGGTCATGGTGGCACCGTCACGAGCGGTTTAGGCTCCTTGATAGGTCAATATCGCTTTCATTTGCCTTCGCTAACGCTTCCAACTCGGTCTTGGGACCCATCGGGGGAGGAAGGCTGGTTCTCTCCAACTTCCCCCCGGAACCGATGCCCGAAGTGATAGTGACGGCTCTGCTGCTGTCACTATCACTTCCGTTCTTTACGGTTCTCGCGGTTTCCGGCTCGTCACTTGGTTCCTTCCACCGACTTCACGCCCAGAGCCGCTTGTGCCGCCGCCAGACGGGCAATCGGCACCCGGAACGGTGAGCAGCTCACGTAGTCCATCCCGACACCGTGGCAGAAAACCACGCTTTCCGGGTCGCCGCCGTGCTCGCCGCAGATGCCTACCTTGAGGTGTTGCCCATGCTTGGCCTGACGGCTTGCCCGGCCCTTCTTGATGCCGATATCGATCAACTGTCCGACACCGTTGGCGTCGAGCGTCTGGAACGGGTCGATCGGAAGAATCTTCTCTTTCAAGTACGTCGGCATGAATCCCTTGATGTCATCGCGGCTGAAGCCGAACGTCATCTGGGTCAGGTCGTTCGTCCCGAAGCTGAAGAACTCTGCCTCCTCGGCGATCCGATCGGCAGTCAGAGCCGCACGCGGCAACTCGATCATAGTACCGATTTGATACTCGACCCGGATGCCCGCCTTGGTCATGCACTCTTCGGCGACCGCGATCGCTCGCTTCTTCAATAATGTCAGTTCTTCCAGTACGCCGACCAGCGGAATCATGATTTCCGGCAGAACGCTCTTACCGCGTTTCTTGACTTCAATGGCCGCTTCAATGATGGCCTTGACTTGCATATCGCCGATTTCGGGGAAGACGATCGGCAGACGGCAGCCTCGGAAGCCCATCATGGGATTCATCTCGTGCAGTTCGTCCACCCGCTCGAAAATCTTATCGACGGTGGTGCCGATCTGCTTCGCCACCGCCTCAGCCCCGGCGCGGTTGTCCTTTTGCGGCAAGAACTCGTGCAACGGCGGGTCCAGTAAGCGGATTGTCACCGGCAGGCCGTCCATCGCCTCAAAGATTCCGACGAAATCAGCCTTCTGGAACGGTTCCACCTTGTCCAGCGCCTTTTGCCGACCCTCGGGCGTAGTCGCCAGGATCATTTCGCGAACCGCTGCGATGCGGTCTTCGCCGAAGAACATATGCTCGGTTCGGCACAGACCAATCCCCTCGGCTCCTAGTTCGCGAGCCTTGGCTGAGTCAGCAGGGGTGTCGGCGTTGGTGCGGACTTTCAGTTTGCGGAACTTGTCGGCCCAATTCATCAGCGTCGCGAAATCGCCCGTCATACTTGGCGGTACCGTCGGCACTTTGCCGATCATCACGTCTCCGGTCGTGCCGTTGATCGTCACGAACTCGCCGACCTTCACCGACTTGCCCGCGATGGTCACCGTGCCCGCAGCTTCGTTGATCTTCACCGCTTCGCAACCCACCACGCACGGCTTGCCCCATCCGCGAGCGACCACAGCCGCATGGCTTGCCTTCCCGCCGGTGCTGGTCAGGATGCCTTTGGCCAAGTGCATGCCGGCCACGTCTTCCGGGCTGGTTTCTTTACGTACCAACAGAATCGGGTCACCGGGGTGCTTCGCCGCATGTTCGACGACGGCTTCGGCCGACAGCAGCACTTTCCCGCACGCGGCACCTGGGCTGGCGGCGATACCCTGGGCCACGATTTCCACCTTGGCCTTGGGGTCCAACTGCGGTTGCAGCAGGTGGTTTAGACCGTCCGGCGGCACACGCTTGACGGCCGTCTGTTCGTCGATCAGTCCTTCCTTGACCATCTCAACCGCAATCCGCACGGCTGCCGAACCGGTTCGCTTGCCATTGCGGGTCTGGAGCATGTACAGGGTGCCATCCTGTACGGTGAACTCGATGTCCTGCATCTCCTTGTAGTGCTTTTCCAGCTTGGAACGAATCTCGACGAGTTGCCGATAAACCGCCGGCATATCGCGTTCTAGTTGGTCGATGTGTTCCGGCGTGCGGATACCGGCGACGACGTCCTCACCCTGGGCGTTAATCAGGTAATCGCCGTAGTAGACGTTCTCGCCGGTGTTCGGATCGCGAGTGAAGGCAACGCCCGTACCCGACGAGTTGCCCATGTTGCCGAACACCATCGCCTGCACGTTGACTGCCGTGCCTTTCAACCCGGTGATGCGCTCGATACGGCGATACTCGATAGCCTTGTTGCCGTTCCAAGAGTTGAAGACGGCGTTGATGGCCAGGAATAGTTGTTCGCGTGGCGTTTGTGGGAAGTCGGCCTTGACTTGATTTTTATAGACCGCTTCGTAGCGTCCAATGAGTTCTTTGAGGTCTTCGGCGGTTAGCTCGGTGTCGAGTTTGACGCGGCGTTTTTCCTTGAGCGAGTGAATCTCGTGTTCAAACTCGGCATGTTCGCAGCCCATCGCGGTGCAGCCGAACATGTCGATAAGACGACGATATGAGTCGTAGGCGAAACGCGGGTTGCCGGTTTTCTTGGCCAGCCCTTCGACGC
The DNA here is from genome assembly GCA_009918525.1 of Planctomycetia bacterium. GTDB lineage: Bacteria > Planctomycetota > Planctomycetia > Gemmatales > Gemmataceae > RGDT01. Next base: position 4,112 of record RGDT01000002.1, on the reverse strand, counting down.
TGGCGTCGGTCAGACCGAGGTTGAGAATGGTGTTCATCATGCCGGGCATGGACAACGCCGCACCGGATCGCACAGACACGAGCAGGGGGTCCGCCGGATCGCCGAATTTTTTGCCCACCGAGGCTTCCACCTGTTTGATCGCCTCGTCGATTTGAGGAACAGCCGCTTGGGGAATTTTCTTCCCGGCATCGTAATAAGAGGCACAGACTTCAGTAGTGATGGTGAATCCGGGTGGAACCGGAATCCCGATCCGGCTCATCTCGGCGAGGTTGGCCCCCTTGCCGCCGAGTAGTTCTTTCATTTTGCCGTCGCCGTCTGCGGTCCCGTTTCCGAAGAAGTAAACGTGCTTCGTACTCATTCGTCCCTGCCTTAGAGGAGAGCCATGCCGTCGTCAATCATGGGACGGCTCCGATAATTCATGCAATTTACAATCTACAGCGCGGAGGGCGGATTGGCAGCGCGATTGATAATCAGTTGGTTCTTCCGTCATCCCATCGCAAGGCGGTGAAACCAACGACGGGGGTAAGCCGCGGCTTCCCCCCGGATCGCAATGTGTGTCGGAGGGCCGATTCAGAGCAAGCTGGTCGCTGCTGACGGGTAAAGAATAGACCAATCCGACACACCCGCCGCGCGTCATCCGGCCGGTCAATTTGTAATCTGTTGTCAAGTCGCCCGTGTTTCCTCTTCAAGGAGCTATGATGTTTCGACTACTCAGTCTGGCGCTCTTGTTCGTCTTACCGGCGTTGGCTGCCGATGCCCCCAAGGATCATCCGCTGATCGCCAAACTCAAGGAACTGAAGGTCAAGGGATCGTTCACGCTTCTCGTGACGCTCAAGATCAAAAGCGGCGAAACCAAGGCGTTCTTCGAGCTGGCCAAGCCTTGTGTAGATGCGACACGCAAGGAAAAAGGCTGCATCGCCTACGATCCCCAGACCAGTCTCACCGACCCTACAAAGGTCGTTTTCTATGAACGCTGGAAAAGCATTGAGGCTCTGGCCGAACACCTGAACGCCGAGCACACCAAGACTCTACTCGCCGGGATTGGCAAACTGCTTGACGGAGAGCCGGTAATGGAGTTCTATCAAATGCCCGAAGACCGCTGAGACATACAACAAAAGGAGTCGTCACCCGCCGACTGACTTCGGCGGGTGGCGGCGGACCATTGAACTTTTTGGTTTCACGGAGATAGGCACGATGAGGAACATCCTGTTGGCTTGGGCTGTGGTGGGCGTGACCCCTCTGTGGGCGGGCGACGATTGGCCGCAATGGCTTGGCCCCCAACGCGATGCGGTCTGGCCCGAAACGGGCATTCTCGATACCTTTCCCGCCGGTGGTCCCAAACTCCTTTGGCGCACCAAGATCAACGGCGGTTATGCCGGCCCGGCTGTCAGTGGCGGCTACGTGTTTGTGATGGATTATCAAACCAAGGCCGATACCAAGGCCGATGCCAACCCTAACCCGCCGAAAAATGCGCTGGACGGCCGGGAACGTGTCCTTTGTCTGGATGCCAAGACTGGCGAAGAACGATGGAAGCACACATACGAATCGAAGTACAAGGTATCGTATCCGGCCGGGCCGCGCTGTACGCCGACGGTAGATGGCGATCGAGTGTACACTCTGGGCACCATGGGCCATTTGTTTTGCCTCGATGCGAAAACCGGCAAAGCGTTGTGGAGCAAGGATTTCGTCAAGGATTTTGACGCGACCGTCGGTTTATGGGGGTGTACCGGTCATCCGCTCGTGGACGGTAAGCAGTTGATCGTCATTCCCGGCGGTAAAGCCGGTGTCGTCGCTCTGGACAAGACCACGGGAGCCGAACTCTGGCGTGCTCCCTTGTCGGCCGATCCTGGTTACGCGCCGCCGGTTATCGCCGAAGTCGGCGGAGTGCGACAACTCCTCATCTGGTTGCCGGAAAAGTTGCACGGCCTAGACCCGATGACGGGTAAGGAGCGGTGGAGTGTCGAACTCAAACCGCAATATGGGATGTCGATCATGGCCCCGCGCGTTAGCGGCGATTATCTCTTTGCGGGTGGCATCGGTTGGAAGTCGGTTTTACTCAAGTTCACCAAAGGCGAAGCTTTACCCAAGGAAGTATGGCGAGGCACGCGTGAAACGTCGATTTCACCCGTGAACATGACGCCGTTTCTTGAAGGCGACATGATATACGGCGTTGATCAACCAGGTGAACTGCGCGGCGTCGATCTGGCGACCGGGAAGCGGTTGTGGCAGACCTACGCACCGACGACAGGCGAGAAGAACGCCAGCAGCGGCACGGCCTTTGTGGTCAAAAACGCCGACCGCTTTTTCCTCTTCGGTGAGACGGGACGGCTCACTCTGGCGAAACTGACGCGAGGCGGATACGAGGAGCTTGGGGCGGCGAAAATTTTGGACCCAACCACGCCGGCTTTTGGTCGCGAGGTGGTCTGGAGTCATCCGGCGTTTGCACAGAAGTGCATTTTCGCACGCAATGACAAGGAAATCGTCTGTTATTCGCTGGCGAAGGAATAAGCTAACGCGTACCATCCGGGCACAATCTTATTCACCGTAACCAAGGTTCCGGCTCAGTTGATCAGAGCCGGAAGCCTGAGCGAGGGCACGACTGCCGGGTGACAGGCGAGCTGGGTGTGTCAACGCCCCGGTGCTCGGGAGGGCGTCGGTCTTAGCGTTGGAAAATCGGCAAGTAGTTCATCGGAACGCTTAAGCCGATAACGGCAATAGAGGTTTGGTAAACCGGACCGGAGCCGTGAGGATCACCGCTGTCCCAGGCTCCATCGGGCTTTTGGATCGGCAGGAATACTTTGTTCATTTTCTCGTACCATTCCTGCCAGTCTTTGCCGCCGACTTGGTGCATGGCGTGCGAAGCGTAGTAATGCCCGTACCAGTAATGTTCGCGTTCGTTGAAGTGATCCTTCAGATATTGTACCGATCGCGGGATATTGCTGTCTTTGTACTCGCCGGTCAGTTGTAACACGCATACGCCCGCCGCCGTACGAGCGAAGCCTGGCGCCGATCCCGGCTGATAACTATATCCACCCGTTCGTTGGTCGTGGCAGCTTTTGACGTATTGGATGGCTTTCTTAATCACCTCATCCTTCACGTGAATCCCGGCATTCTTGGCCGCTCGAATCGCCATCACTTGCATGATGGTGACGGAAATGTCGGCATCAGCGGGACGAGGCGAATAGCGCCATCCACCTTGTTTGTTTTGGGAAGCAACGATCAGATCGACCGCTTTTTTCAGGGCCGGCTTAATCGCTTTATCTTGGCTGACACCCCATAGTTCGGCAAGCGCGAGCGTCGCCATGCCGTGACTGTACATGTTGCCGCCGCGTGTTCCGATCAAGTAGCCATCTTCGCGTGCGCAGGAGAGTAAAAACCGCGTACCTTTGGCGATTTCCTTGCCATAGGTTCCTTGGTTGGGAATGTGACCTTGCGATAAAAACGCCAATAACGCGAACGCGGTGATCGCGGGGTTGTGAGGATACCGACCATCACTCCACGAGCCATCGCTGTTTTGCTTCGCGGCCAGATAGGCTAGTCCACGAGCCGTTGCCTTGCGTGCGGCTTCGGGCATCTTGACTTCGTCCTTGTCGAGAGCGGGGGCAGCGGGGAGCGTAACGATAGAGAATAGGAGCAGCGTGAGGCTCAAGGTGCGCATCGATCTCTCCGATAGACTTTTTTGGGCGAGTGCCGTCGACGCGAGTCGGCGGTTTGACTGTTGATGGAAGAAACCCGCCGATGGGAGTCGGCGGGTTTGCCTTCCGCTAGGGGTATCAGAAGTTGGGTTACTTCTTGGGCGTTACCGGCTTACCGCGAGCTATGTTGACGAAATACTGCTGAATCATTCCAGCATATTCCGGCGGTAGCTTTTCGCTGAGAGCTTGGCGAATCATTTCGCGTTGACGTGGCGGCAGGTTGAGCAAGGATGCGGCCCCGCGCGTGTCACCCGTAGCTCCCTTCTCGTCCTTACCTGCCCCATCGGCAATCCGATCGCCCTTGCCCTTGCCGTTGGGATTCTCTTGGCTTTGGCCCTTGCCCATGCCTTGGCCCATGCCCATACCTTGGCCCATGCCCATACCTTGGCCCATACCCATACCTTGGCCCATACCCAT
>RGDT01000001.1 GCA_009918525.1 Planctomycetia bacterium | reverse complement strand
TTCGATGCGTCTAGCTATTTGTACATCACCCGCGCGATGGAAACCTATGACCCGACGGACGACGACTTACGCCGTATCACGGCTCGCTGCCGTCTCATAGGGATAGGACACGATTGGCTGTTTCCGCCGGAGGACGTTCAAGAGTTATCACGTCGGTTAAGTTCGCTAGGAATCGATGCCAGCTACGAGAAGCTCGAAACGAACCACGGGCACGACGGTTTCTTGGCCGACACGCACTTGATGGAACCGATGATGCTTCGAGCTTTGGAATAGCGGCGAAGTGACGAGGAGGGGGGTGTCAGCGTCCCGACCGACTACCAGGCGAGCGGGGAAAGAGTTTCCACGCTCGCTGGCCTTGCTATGCTTTACTTCTTGAGTTCCACGTTTGAGAGTTTGAACGGGATCGCCACTTGCACGCTGGATCGCCCTAGGAAAACGAGTTTGCTCGGCTCCGCGGGCATCCCTTTGCTTGGCTTGTAGGTCAAGATGGTTTGCATCTTTGGAACGCCGCCGGCTTGAATCTGGAACTGCACCTGAGACGACGCGATCGGCAACGTGTTGCCTTTCTCGTCCTGCAAGGTAATTCCATTGGACGACGAACCGCCAAAGGGTCGAGCCATCGCAATTCCTGGACCACCACCTATCGCCCCGCCGCCTATCACCAAGCCCCCACCAATAACCACGACTCCGCCGCCTCCAACCTTGATCTCGACCACCATGGGGGGAGGAACGGGAGCGACGGCCGGTTTGTCCTCGGCCAAAGCAGCTGCTGGTTTATCCTCGACGGGTTTTTCCGGGGGAGCCGGTTTAATCTCCCCAGGAAGCGGTTTGACTTCGATGGGTTTGCCGCCAGGCAGAGGAACTGCCGGACGAGGTAGGCGACCAATTCGCGGCGCAGGAACGGGGAAAGCCGGGGCCATAAAGGGCGGCAGGATGCCATCCTCAGGAATCACGTCCGTCGGTTGCTCGAATTCAAAAGCAATGCGGATGGCCCCGTCAGCGGTTTTATCTGCGGATAGGATGGTAATAGCGCCGCCCTTGCCGCCTTTGACCGTGGTGCCCTTTGCTTTCATTACGTCTTTGACCTCAATATGGGGTTTGGGGTCGTCGAGCAATCGCACCGTGAGTGTTCCTTCCAACGTCCTTAGCTTCTTTGTCTCCTTGTCACCTTTTTCCAGTACAACGCGGAAGTTGCAGCCCGCGCCATCGTGACTAAAGAACGGCATCCCCACGGCCGCTACTCCCGGCCCACCGATAATCAGAGGCGCAGGCTGTTCAGGGGGAACGGCCACGAGCTTCTGGTCGTTGTCGTCGATTGCTTTTTCAATCGTGATACCGACCAACTCTTGCCAACGCAACCGAGGCTCGGGCGTTGCTTGGAGCAATACCTGAATTTTGCCCGGTGGGGCGTCACCCATTGCTGGACGAATAGACTCAGGAGCAACCCTCACCCGCACACTGGAGCGAGTATCCGAAGGCAACTTGACCCCTTTGCCAGGTTGAAGATGGATCGCTTGCCCAGGCTGACCACCGAATCCCATTACAGCCATAGGAGGCAAACCAGGCACAACCCCAATCGCAGGCCCCAGTGCGGGAGCGACGCCGGGGACGGCGATAACCTCCTCGACCGCTTCCGCGACCACCTTGGCGACGGCGGGCTTGGCCGGTGCCGGTGCTGCGCCTTCCTTTTTGGCATCCTTCAGACGCTTCTCCGCTTCCTCTCGCAGCTTTTTGAGCTTCTCAGCGATCTTGGCCGCAGCCGCTGGATCTACGCCCCGAGGGGCTTCGATAGCCGGGGCGATGCCTGGGAATCCAGGGGCCACGCCTCCAATGGCTGGGGCAGCACCCGGAACAGCACCAGGAAAACCGGGCGCGACGGGTATAAAACCATCGGCAGCGTTCGCCTCAACCAGCCCGGCGGCATCCATCACTTTTTCCAATGCGTCCCAAAACGTCGTTTTGCCGGTATCGAGCGTTATTTTGCGATCTTTCAGAGCGTTACTCGGATCGCTGAGATGAATCGGATAACCAGATTTTTTCGAGAAATCGGCCAGAGCCTCTCGAAGAGGTGCATCTTTATAAACCAGATGAACCTGTCGCCCCGTCAAAATTCGCGACCCGACAGCCCGCGTTTCGATTTTGGCGACGAGTCCCATCGCTCGCTTGCGAATTTCGGCATCCGGGGACTTGGCCGCAACACGCAGTTTTTCCAACGCCGGTAGACCGATGGCATCCAAAGCACGAGTGGCGTCCTCGCGTTCTTTGAAGCTATCGCTACCCAGTGCTTCGATTATCTTGTCAATGGCGGCGGAATCCATCCTCTCGTCGGGCCTTCCGCCAACCTGCGGCGCAAGCCCCAGGGCTGCGAATATCACGACGACAACGCCGAGTGACCACCAACGGATCCAACGCATGGTTCACAATGCCTCTGGTTATGGGATGTCGGCCTTATCCACCGGATTAAGGTCCACGTTGTTCATGTTATAGACGTTTCGCTCCCGCAACTGGATTGAGTTGATTCGCTCTTGAGACGCGAGGCCCTTTGCGGGTATCTCACTCTTAGCCCAACACTCGGCACGGAAGCCAGCCATGCGCCAAGCCGTTCGCATCGTTATCGCCGTAGCGTGCCTTGCAGTGGCCACGTTAGCCTATGTTCGTTTCGTGCCGCAGAGCGAGCAGCTTTGGACAAGCATCCATCACGACCGCAACGCCCACTATGTCACTATCCTTCGCCTGGCAGCCGATTTACGCGGTGGCGATCTTTTCCATTTTGTTAAATATGTGGTGGAATTAGCCGTTTGGCCCCCTGGCTCCTACCTCCCACCAGCCCTTTTCCTCTCGCTGACGGGTGCGGACCTTCGCTTAGCCGTGATCCCCAACACCCTCGCCTGGGCCTTGTCCGCCTTCCTCGCCTTCCTCATCGCCCGCCGCTGCCTCTTCTCGGGAGGCGACCTCGCGGGTATTGTTGCCGCCACCTTGGTCCTCGCCAGTCCGATGCACCACGGCTTCGCCGTCGATCTCATGATCGAAAGCTCAGGCACCCTCCTCACACTCGTCTGCCTCTATACTTACCTCCTTGCCGTGCAGAATGACCAACCCCAAGCCTATGACCGACTTGGTCTTGCGCTCACGGCCCTAATTGTTACCAAATACAATTACTGGCTTCTCGTCGTTCTGTCGCTGGTCCTCGTTCAAGCGCCCTCGCTTTGGCACGGGACCAACTTCGCTCACGCGGTTGACACCAAGCAATGGCGTCGGAAGTTCATCGAGTTCGCTTGCCATCCACTTAGTGTTGCGATCATCCTACTCGCCATAGGGGCCGGGGTGATCGCCTGGCTGAAGCCCGCCCCGATCGCGGGGGTGCGCCTCTCGCCGCCGACCAACGCCTTCCAGTTGCTTTACATCCTAATCATTATACGCCTCGCGTTGGCTTTCAGACCTTGGAACGCGACGCTCGCTGCAATCGACCCACGGGCGGCGGCTTTGATCCGTTGGCACCTCGTGCCGGCCGCGCTGTTCATGGCCTTGCCACGTCATGCGACGACGTTTGTTTGGTACGTCAGCCCCTTCAACGGGCCGGAAAACAACCGCTCCTTATGGGAGGGCGTTTGCTTCTATGCACAAGCCCTCTCTTCGGAATATCACGCTAGCCCGACAAGGTGCCTTGCAGCGTTGGCCCTTTTCCTCTTTGGGCTGATCTTTTGTCGGCGCATGCGGCCTGGATCGGTGGCCATCTTCGTCCTTGCTCTGGTGTCGGCGTTCTTAACCGTCAAACATCCCAACCACCAGGAACGTTACGCCGCCAGTTGGATGCCCGTCGTTTGGATCGGGACCGGGTTGGGACTTATCGGTTGGCTGACGTTTGTCGCGGAGGCCTGGCGGAGGACGGCCTTGGCTCTGGCCTCGCTGCTTGTCGTCGGAATGCTGGCTTCTCTGCTACCGGATATTATTGCCGGCAAACGCTCGCCTTTAGCAGGACCGAACACAGGGGCCGCGAGCCATATCGGACTGGCGCAGGCGATTGTGAAAGAATCACGCGACCGACCGAGGGTCGTTGTCCTCGGCTCTACCCCGATCCGCTTCCTGGCCGAATGGGCCATCCTCGAAGCGGACGGCTCGTTGAAGCGTTTAGAACCGCATTGGTTTGGATTCAACGCGAACGGCCAGGATAACGGGCGCAGTTTCCGCCGCTGGTTGGATTCCCCGACAAGCGATGTGATCTTATTCGCCGAAGTGCCGGGACAGACGACCGACCCGGAATGCGAGATGCTCGTTGCCGTACACCGCGAGTTACTGCCGATCCTCGATTCTGCCTCCAACTTTACGTTGAAGCGTACTCACGATGCCGGGGGGTTCCGCCTTCGCGTTTACGAACGCGAGCGGAGCGCATCAACGCCCCGCTGAGGCGCATGCGAGCGGGGCGTGTCAACGCCCCGGTGCAACCAGAACTAACAAATACATCCCTGATCTCAACCGATCAGCCGGCGTTTCTCAGCGATAAACGGCAAATGATGATTGATGTGGCTAATGGCACCATTCAACATCTGTTCGAGTGACATTTCGCCCCGCACGCTATGAACGCCGACGCGTGCCCAAGCCGAGGCAGGTAGCGTGCTCAGGATGCGTGCCATTTGCGACCGCGTGACCTCGATAAGACGAAGTTCCTCCTCCAGAACCCGTTGATCATAGGCCAAATTCGCCATAAAAAGATTTTCATCCGCACCTAGAAGGGCGGGCCGATCCAGCGCAATGATACGTTTCATGCGGTCGGCCAGAATCGGCTCAAAATCGCTCAGGTGCGCGACCACTTCTAGCGTACTCATTTTACCCGGCACCGGACGTGCAAGTAACTGCTCGTGGTTCATCCCGGCTACCGCCTCACGTAGTAGGCTCGGGCCTTGAAGGTACACCTCGATCATCGTTGCACTGCTCACGGCTCATGCTCCCCGGAAAAATGTGGCGATGCGGTTATGCTATCAAATGACTTAGTGCTGTACCGACCAACGCCGCATCAACCCCCGCCGCTTCAAGTCGGGCCAAATTTTCGCGATGGCGAATGCCGCCTCCCGCTAGAAGCTCTACACCCGGAAACTCTGCACGCAACGCACAACACAGCCGTTCCGTACCGGTTCCACTTGCGGTCCCGACTCGCATCAAATCAATCACCAGAATCGCCGTCGCCCCAGCGTCCACCGCTCGCCGCGCAATCGTCAACGGATCCTCGCCCCATGTGCCCATCGGCCGACCACCGCGTAGATCAAGCGAAAAACAATCACCCGGCCTAATCGCCTCAACCCCTTGGGCCGTTTCCAGACCGACGACCGTACGCCATGGCCCTGTCATGTGGGCGCGATCGTTGGCTGTCCGCACCCCCGCGTCAACCCAAAGGCGATAGCGTGACGCCAGCTCCCGATACACGGACAACGCGGGCGGCCCGCCTTCGATGGCGTCCAGGTCGGCAACGTAAATTTCGCTGACTCCCCAGGATGCAGCCACTTCGGATATCGACCGGAAACCAGGCAGCGCTTGATACTCCGAACGCCGACCACCGACGCCCCGGACCGCCACGCCTCCCTTGATGTCCAGCACCCCAACGACGCGAATCGCCATATTTCACCCACTTGCTGAAAATTCATAACGCCTGACGGCGATTTGTGAACTACATTTTAATGCTTGTTCTGGAGGGGGTGTTTATGAGTGAGAGAGATTTTCCCTTGATTGTTGTCATCTTGGCTAGCGTTTCGAGTCTGCTCGTCTGGGCGACGGCCCTGTCGGGACAATGGCCGGGCTACTGAGTTTGACCATTTCTCCCGTCCTCATTCTGAGCTTTTGGTAACGAATCAAGTTGCCGTTCGTCGAGGCGATACCGACACTAAAGCAAATCTGGCAACTTCGCCACGTAGTTTTTTCGTCGTTCAAGGAGCCTCTCTCATGGGTCGTATGCTTGGCGTTTGTCTGTTTGCCGCTGCTCTGTCGGTCGGCTACGCTCGGGAAGAGTCGAAAGAGAAGCCGTTTGTCCCAGCGGACTTTTCAGGTTGGGAAGGACTAATCAAGGAATACTGGAGCGTCAAGGATGGGGCGCTGATCGGCAATAGTGGGGAGAAGGGCATCAAGTTCAACACCTTCCTTGCGAGCAAAAAGCTGTACAAGGATTTTGAACTCAAGTTCAAGGTGAAACTGAACAAAGGGTCGGGGAATAGTGGGATTCAGATCCGCTCCAAGCTCGTCGATACCAAGCAATACCCCGTCGCCGGGCCTCAGGCCGACATCGGAGCGGGTTACTGGGGCAGTCTTTACGGCGAGCGTTTCGGCGGAATGATGAAAGCCGCCGACAAAGAAACGCAGAAAGTCGTAAAAAGCGATGATTTCAATGATTATCACATTGTTTGTGTCGGCAAGAAAGTGACGATCAAGGTGAACGGCACCACGACGGTCGATCAAGAGTTCCCGAAACTACCGGACGAGGGAATTATCGCTTTCCAATTGCACGCTGGCGGGCCGATGGTGGTGACGTTCAAGGATATTCAGTTTACGGAACGGTCGAAATGACGGAAAACTACCGGGGCGTTGACACATCCCACTCGCCCCGGCAGTATCGGGACGCCGACACCCCGGTCTCGCCATTCTCCCCGTGGCCGAGCGAACCGCCTGCCTCGACCGTATGCGTCGGTAGCTCGTCGAAAAGTCAGGAAGGCTCCGGCGAGAGCTTGACCAGTGGCTTCAAACGTCTTCTTGCCATCGCGTTGGGTTTTCTGTTCGTGGGGGTGGGGCTATTGGGGGTTATCCTGCCCGGACTTCCCGCCACTCCTTTTTTCCTGCTCGCCGCCTATTTTTTTTCCAGATCTAGCCCACGGCTGCATAACTGGTTGCTCACTTGGCCGTTGACGGGGACGCTCATTCGCGATTGGCAACATCATCGCGCCGTGCGTTGGGAGGTGAAAGCGTTCGCACTGACTCTGTTACCTCTGGTCATCAGCTCTAGTATCTTTTTTGGAAAACTGAATGTCGCTCTTTCGGCCCTGCTGATCGGTCTGGGATTGATCGGGGCGACGGTGGTTCTCTGCTTGCCGCGTATCAAACGGACCAGGGCCGACAGGCTCGCCGTTGGCACGATTCCGCCCGATGGCAATCACAATCCGCATTCACGCCCTGATGCGGGGCCAAGCGAGATCGCGGAGGGCGAGAAGTAGTGGGCGTTCAAGCGGTTTACTCGGGATACAAGGCCGTGCTGAGATAGCGTTCGCCCAAGTCCGGTAGCACCACGACAATCGTCTTGCCCGCATTTTCCGGGCGATGGGCTACCTTGACGGCTGCGGCTGCGGCTGCCCCACAGCTTATGCCGCACAAAAGACCTTCTTCTTTAGCCAAGCGACGGGCCATCTCGAAAGCTTCTTGGTCGGCGATTTGAATTACTTCGTCGATTATGCTGAGATTAAGGACTTTGGGTACGAATCCGGCGCCGATGCCTTGGATGGTATGAGGCCCTGGTTTCACTTCCTGTTTATTGAGTGTTTGGGTGAGGACCGGACTGGCCGACGGTTCAACCGCGATGGCTTTGAAGCCCGGACGTCGTTTCTTGATGACCTCACTCACGCCAGTAATGGTACCGCCTGTACCAACACCCGATACGAGGATATCGATCTCGCCGCCACTATCTCGCCAAATTTCCTCGGCGGTTGTCTTGCGGTGGATTTCGGGGTTGGCTGGGTTCTCGAATTGTTGAGGCATATACCAGCCGGGATTGGCTTCCAATAGTTCCCGGGCCCGAGCAACAGCACCCCGCATCCCCAACTCTCGCGGAGTGCGGATCACGTCGGCTCCGAACGCCTTGAGCAGCCTGAATCGCTCTTGGCTCATGCTTTCAGGCATCGTAACCATTAACTTGTAACCCCGGGCAGCTGCCGTGAATGCCAAACCAATCCCGGTATTCCCGCTGGTCGGTTCGACAATCGTGCCACCCAGTTTGAGCTTACCCGTTCTTTCGGCCTCGTCGATCATCGCGATGCCGATACGGTCTTTCACGCTCCACAGCGGGTTAAAGTTTTCGACCTTGCCGACGACCGTGGCACGAGCATCCCCCACCACACGGCGCAGGCGGATGAGCGGCGTCGAGCCGACACACTGGGTAATATCGTCATGAATACGACCTCGGAACCCGATTCCCGCGCTCATAAGTTCACGCTCCTGCCCAACCAAGATTCCCCGGCTTAACATATCTCAGAGACTAGCCTGCGAGCAAGACCGATGCGCCAGGAAGACTTGCCGGAGTCACAAACTATGTCACGATTGATCCCCCTTTTTTTCTTGGCTAGCCTGTTGGCTTGGCTGTTACCGCCGTCGCCTCGGCCTGTTTGGGTACGCGGCCATGCTCCACCGGGAGCCACGGTGCGTGTCAAGAATACACACCACGTGTCGATCGCCGATGCCCACGGCCGTTTCACGCTGCCACAAGGAGAACGATTTACCGCAAGTTTGGCAGGTCACTTCATCACGGGTGCTTCCGGGCACGCCAGCATCCGCTTGACACTGAAGGCGTTACCGAAACACGACGATGCTGATTATCAGTGGGCAGCCCCTGCCGAATGTGCGAGTTGCCATCAAACAATTTACAACGAATGGTCGGGCGGCGCGCACTCAGGCTCTGCCACTAGCGCGGGATTTCGTCGATACTACCGCCGAGTGATCGACGAGAAACCCGACGGCGCGGGGGTCTGCACCTCGTGTCACGCTCCAGGGTTGCGCGACGATGACCTAGCTTTTTTCGATTTGCGTCGTGCAGAGGGCCCCCTCTCAGGCGTTCACTGCGATTATTGCCACAAAGTACACGACCTCAACGCGGGCGATATCGGTCTGACACATGGACGCTTTCTGCTGAAGTTGTTGCGACCATCGAAGGGTCAGCTATTTTTTGGGCCGCGCGACGACGCCGACCGAGGCGACGATGCCTATTCGCCGTTGCACCGCGATAGTCGCTATTGTGCGGCGTGTCACGAAGGTAACGTCTTCGGCATTCCGGTATACACGACCTATAGCGAATGGCTCGACAGCCCCGCAGGCCGCGCTGGAATGGGGTGCCAGGAATGTCACAACAAGGCGGGCCACACGTTCTCAACCGGGACACCCGGATTGGAATTAGAGGTTGGTTTCACACACACAACTTCGGGAACTTTCGCGGAAGTTCGTTTGACCCCCTCGAAGGTAGGGCATCGATTACCAACTGGATTCGTGGAACGGCGTTTGGTGATGACACTCGAAGCCGGGGATTATCGAGAGGAAACCACTTTTGCCCGTCGAGTTACGCAGCCTTTTTGGCACGGCGAAGCAGGCGCGGATACTCGACTGCGACCAGGCGAGCCGTTTGTTAAACGAGTGCGACTACCGTCAGGAGTGCCCTCGTTGCGAGTGCTCATCACGCGGTATCGCTACCAAACGCAACCCGACGATGGTCAGGTAATTCTGGATCGCAAATGGAGTCGATGACAACAGAAAACTAAACCATAGGATAACAACAAAATGCCGACCAGCGTAGTCGGCTTGATTGTATGGGGGAAAAGAGGCCACTGCGGTTTCCCCCCGGAACTGTACCAGTGGAGCCGACGACGCCAATCGTCGGGTTGAATGGACACTCTCTCGACTCGAACTCTGACACAGCAATTAGCCGACGACCTCGGTTATTTAGAGCAGCACGCACTTCGTACTAAGGATGCCACGGGTGCCGCACGGTTGCGATTAGCAGCAGCTCTGGTCCGAAACAGCATCGGTCCAACACTCGATGGCCAGGAGCCGACTCCGCTGCATGTGGTCGTCACTGGTGGCGCAGGGGCGGGCAAGTCAACTGTATCCAACATGCTTTCTGGTTCATCGGCCAGCGAAGCCAATCCGCAGGCCGGTTTCACCCGTCATCCGATCGCTTTCACCGGTATCCCTGGCCCCCTCGCTTGGGCAAACTACCTCGGGTTCCTGGGCACCTTATCTCGCTTAACTCAACCGGCCGCCTCGTCCCTGGATCAAGACGTCTACCAAATTCGCCGGGTGCCCCTCGAACCGAACACCTTCACGCTTCTGAACGACTGGGTTGTCTGGGACTGCCCGGACATGACCACCTGGGCAGCGCAAAACTACACATCCCGACTCCTCGAAGCCGCGGCCTTGGCCGACGTTATCATCTATGTCGCCTCGGACGAACGCTACAACGACGAGGCTCCGACGCAATTCTTGCGAATGCTACTGCAGACGGGCAAACCCGTCGTGTGCGTCCTGGTCAAAATGCGTGAGGAAGACGCTCCGGCCTTGTTGGCTCACTTCAAAAGCGAGGTCCTGGACAAAATGCCCGAAGGGCAAGGTGCAGTGGGCGTCCTGGCGATTCCTTTTCTCACTGCCGAAGAACGAGCCGATCCCGTAAGGGGTGCGGCGCGTTATCGTATACCGTTGCTCAATCAGGTGGCCGTGCTGGGCAGTACGCCACAAGTTGCTCGCCGTCGTACGGTGTTGGGAGCATCCGCCTATCTCGTCGCACAACAAGCGGCTCTGCTCGAAGTGGCTCGCCCGGATGTCCAGGCACTGGAAGCCTGGAGCCGCCTCGTCCGCACGGGACAGGAAGAGTTCGACAAACGCTATGAACGGGAGTATCTGGCAACCGAGAAGTTTCGCGGATTCGACGAAGCCCTCGTCCGTCTGATCGCTCTGCTCGATCTGCCCGGCATCGGACAAGCGCTTTCCGGAGTTCTTTACGTCGTGCGTACGCCGTTTCGCTTGGTCGGCGGATGGTTGAGCAAGGCCATCACTCGCCCGGAGGTTCCCACGCGTCCCGAAGAAGCGGTCCTCGACGAGTCCCTGGCTGGCTGGTCGGCCGAGCTGCGAAAAGAAGCCTTACGACGATCAGGCGAACATCCCCTATGGGCGCACCTCAGTCAAGCGTTCCAGACTGCCGACATGGATAGTAAGTTCAAAGAGCGTTTCGCCAGTGCTTATCGCGACTATCAAGCGAGTCTCGCCACGGAAGTCGATCGCACGGCACGCAATATTTACGAACAGCTTGAAAAAAATCCGCTCGCTCTGAATGGCTTGCGAGCCGGAAAATTCGCTCTGGACGCCGCGGCCATCGCCGGAACCGTGCTGACAGGCGGGATCGGATTGCACGATATTGTGTTGGTTCCGTTGGTCGCGTCGATCACGCACAAACTGGTCGAATTTCTGGGGCAACAAGTCGTTGACACCGAACGCGAAGCCACACGAACGCGACAACTGGAAATCGAACGACGCCACCTCAGTGGCCCTATAAGCGAATGGCTGGCAGCGTGGCCGGCCACGAGCGGTGGACCGTTCGAGCGATTACAGTTGGCGTTGCGGCGTTTGCCGCCGGCAATCGCGGCTCTGGATGAACGTGTACGTCGAGATAACTCTCTCGCTTCCCCGTCCCGATCGCCTAGTTGACTCGAATCCTGGTCAACCCGACGATTCGCGTCGTCGGCTCCTGCAAGCAAAACCGGAGAGTTGGTGTCGTGAACGTATCGCTGCTTGTGACTTGTCTGAGCGACGTGCTTTTCCCGCGAATCGGGGTCGCCACCACACGTCTCCTACGCCGTATGGGTGTCAGGGTGAGCTTCCCTACCGGGCAAACCTGTTGTGGCCAACCCCAGTACAACAGCGGTTATCACGACGATGCCCGGAACTTAGCAAAGCACACGATTCAAACATTCGAGCGAGCCGAACGCGTGGTGGTTCCCTCGGGTTCTTGTGCCGCAATGGTGAAACTAGAATTTCCCGAACTGTTCAAAGACGAACCATCCTGGCACAAACGCTCTCTGGAACTCGCCTCACGCACCCACGAATTGTCGGATTATATTGTGAACGTCCTGGGCCGCGATGATGTCGGTGCTCGTTTTCCCGGCCGGGTAACCTACCATATGTCGTGCCACTTGCGAGGGCTTCGGCTGTTCAACGAGCCGATTCGCCTACTACGAAACGTGCGTGATTTAACCTTGATCGACCTCGAACGAGCCGACGAATGCTGCGGGTTTGGTGGTTCTTTCGCGGTACGCTATCAAGACATCAGCGGCGCGATGGTTCGTGACAAGTGTCGATTTATAGAAAACGCCGGCGTAGACGCCGTGGTCGCCACCGATGCTGGTTGCTTGATGAACATGGGTGGCTATTTGCGGCGTGAAAGGAAAGCGATCAAGACGCTCCATCTCGCCGAGGTTCTGGAGGCTACATGAGCGGAGCGTCACTGCGATTGGTGGGCGTGACGTTGGTCTGGGGCGTGTCTTTCCCATGCACGCGCGCATGGCAGACAGCCAGCGAGCGATCCGGTGTTGATGAGTTACTCTCGGCCCTGACTCTCATCTCGCTGCGAATGCTAGTGGCTCTGGGCGTTTTGCTAGCCTGGCAACCACACTTACGTCGGGCCAACTCTGCCGAACGATGGGCTGGCATGATCATCGGTTTGGCGTTTCTGGCTGGGTTCGCACTCCAGACGTGGGCGTTAGCACACACCACGCCCGCCCTGTCGGCATTCTTTACCTGCATCTGTTCGGCCTGGGTACCGTTCATCGCCCTGTGTTTGGGCCAGCGCGTTGCCCCGCTGACGCTGGTGGGTCTGTGCATTGGTCTTGTCGGCTGCGCCGTGCTCGTCGAAGGATGGAAGCTCGGCCGGGGGGAATGGCTAACGCTTGGAGCTTCCGTGATTTTTGCCGTGCAAATGATTCTACTGGACCGATTCGGCAAGGCGCTAAGGGCTGAAATGCTCAGCCCCGCCTTTTTGCTGGCGAACGGACTGGGCGCAGGCTTGCTGGCCATCGCCTTTGCCGCGACCGGGCATGGGGTGACGAATTGGATCGGTTGGACGGGAAACATGCTGTCCGACTCGAAACGAGCATGGATTCTCGTGGTTCTGGCCGTCTTTCCGACCGCGTTGGGGTTCCACTGGATGAACACCTACCAACCCCAGGTCAGTCCAAGTCGTGCAGCTTTAATCTATCTATTAGAGCCAGTCTTCACCGTGGTGTTCAGCGTCAGCATTCGGTTGTTGACTGGCTCGAAGGATTACGACGAGTTGACCCTTCCCCTGATAATCGGCGGCATTTTGATTTTAGGCGGAAACCTCCTCGTCGAGTGGTACACGGGTAATACGCCTAGTTGCGATTTTGAGGAGAGAGGGACTATGCTCTCCTTAACAGGCCCGCCAGTCCCTGAAGCCGACACTCTGGAAGCCGGCACAGCGAGTAGCGAAAATAGATCTTAAAATACGTCGATAGCCCTTCCTTCGCTGGCACGATAGGGTCTACCTTCGCGGTCGTGCATTTCGCCCTCGGGGGCAATTCCTAATGCGGTGTAGGCTGTGGCCAAGAGGTCTTCAGGTTTCACGGGACGATCCTTGACAAATGCCGCTTGAGCATCCGTCGCGCCGTACACCTGCCCTCCGCGAACACCGCCCCCAGCCAGCAGCACACTCTGAGCCGCGCCCCAGTGATCGCGCCCGGCTGTGGCGTTAATCTTGGGTGTTCGGCCCATCTCACCCATCACCATGACCAGCGTCTGATCGAGAAGGCCGCGGATGTGCAAATCCTCCAAAAGAGCCGATAGTCCCCGATCCAAAGGCGGACAGCAATAAGGAGCATCGAGCATGGCGTACCCCGTGATACCACCCAGGGCACCTGTACCACCGTGATTATCCCAGACGTTGGATAATACCCCGGTAGGCGTTACATATAGCCAATTAAACGTCACAAGCCGCACACCTGCTTCCACGAGTCGCCGTGACAACAGGAAGCAATCACCGTAGGGATTTCGGCCATAGCGTTCGCGGAGAGTAGGTGGTTCGCGGTCGAGGTCAAAGGCCAACCGAGCCGCCGGGGACAACACCATTCGTAAAGCCTGTTCGTGAAATTCGTTTAGCCCTGATGTCGCTCCAGCCCGTTGTAAGGCACGTTCAGTGGTCTCCAGTCGGTTGAGCAACGCGCGACGAGCCAGAAGCCGCTCAATCCCTACTTCAGGGTGGGGTGCAAGAGGTACGGGTTCGTCTTTGGCACGATGAGCCGCTTTGATTTCCAGCGGATCATGCTGCGGCCCAAGCCAACCCGCATACGTACCGGAATAGGTCGTACCATCATGGCCAATCGGTTGAGGAACGGTAACCGCAGCGGGAAGCGGCCCGGTCGGGCTGAAGCGTGATATGACGCCAGCAATATTCGGAAAGTCGCTGCGTTTGCGCTGGTTCATCGGAACACGCAAAGAGGGGTTTGGACGCCCCGTGAGCATGTGAAAGACACCGGCTTCGTGTTCGTTACTTGGGTGCGATACACTGCGAACTACACACAGCTTATCGGCATTCTGAGCCAGACGCGGCAAGCGGTCGCTGAAGGTAATACCCGGCACATTCGTGGCGATGGATTTGAACGGCGAACGAATACCAACCGGTGCGTCGGGCTTGAGATCGAACAAGTCTTGTTGCGGAGGACCACCCCAAAGGAAGATGAGGATACAGCTTTTTGCCCGTCCCAAACCAGCCCGTGGGCTAGCCAGCAAACGTGGCAGAGACATGGCTCCAAGGCCAAGCCCAAGCATCAGATCACGACGGTGAAGCACGGTAGAATCCTCGCAAACTACAGATAGACTACCGCAGCCAATCAAGGTAATTGAGCAAAATCATCTGCCTATTCCCCATTCTACCGCGTTCGTAGAATGAGACTACAATGAAAATAGTTTTCGTCACGCGATGAGGTGGGCAAAATGGACATTCTTTGGTTTCTGATCATCGGTTTGGCAGCTGGCTGGCTCGCCGGACAAATCTGGAAAGGTAGCGGTTTTGGTCTCGCGGGCGACCTAGTTATCGGCGTCGTGGGCGCGATCTTGGGCGGCTTTCTCTTCGGACTGCTTGGTATTTCCACTACGGGGCTGCTTGGCCAACTGGTCACCGCCGTCATCGGTTCCCTTGCATTGTTGTGGCTTCTGCGATTTCTCAAGAAAGGCAAGGTCTAAGTTCTCCCTTTTCTCTCAATCCCTCCAATCCGCGCGGCCGATGTAATCCTTGTGAACCTCCCCTGCCGCGCCGGAGGCGCAGAATGCACACTCGTTACGCTTTTATTTTCATTTCCTTATTTTTATACCTTATGCCTATGCCGATGATGGGGCCGAAAAAGCCTATCAGGCCGGACAAAAAGCCATGGAAGCGGACCGATTCGATGAAGCGATCGGCCAGTTTCGCCTGAGCCTACGTCTGAGCCAGGACCACGTGCAAAGCCATTTGGGTCTGGCCGCCTGTTATTTGGCGATGGGTCGTGAGGCGGATGCTGTGGACCCCTTGCAAGCCTATCTTGCCGCTCGTCCTGATCATTTTCTCATACGCTGGCATCTGGCGGACGTTTTTCTCCGCGTGGGGCGCTCGAGAGAGGCTCGCGGACAACTCGAACGCTTCCTCATTGCGGCACAAATGAACCCGGCACTGGGTGACGATCACGTAATTCGCTGTCATACTCGCCTCATGGAAATCGCGGAAAAGCAAGGCGACTATTATGCCGAACACCTCAACCGTGGGATCGGGCTTTTGTTGCTGGCCGAACGCAAGGCCGAATTAGGGGATGCCGATGCCCGGCGAGGAGCGGAGGAATTGTTGTGCAAGGCGGCAGCCGAACTGACGCTCTCCGAGCTGACTCGACCATCCGAAGCTCGACCCGCTTGGTATCTCTATCGTGTTTGGACGGCCCTAGCGCAACGACACCCGGCCCAACGCTGGCTGTGCACTGCTCGGAATCGCGCCACGCCCGGTACCATGACGCCTGCCGAAATGAACGCACTACACTTCACAGCCCATGCTATCGATCCTATCGGCAAGCGCTAACTCGCCAACGTCCTGCTGCTTTGTGTGTTATGTTGACAGAGGCCAGGGAAGGTTGCTAGCTTTGCAATAGGAGACACCACCGAGCAGAGATGCTTGCGGCCGACAACATACGGCGGATTAAGCTCTTTGGCTCGGAGATTGGGGAACATTAATCCCCCCCTTAGGATGACATATCACGCATTGAGGTCCGCTTATGCTCCGACGTATCATCCAACTTGGCGTATTGGGCTGCACCCTCACCGCGTTTCTGTCGGCACAAGAAGGCGGAATCACCGAGTCGGAAACGGACTTCTACGAAAAGAAACTCAAAGCGACTAAAGTCCTTCGCGGGCAGCTATTTAAGGGTGAAGTCGTTTCCGACCCGAACAACAAGGCGCACATCGAGGCCATCGATGTTGCAGCAAAGGAAATTACCTATCCGCTTTATTGGCAAGGGCGTAGCCTCAAAGCGGGTGGAACGAACCCGAGTCCTTTGTTGAAAGATACGGTAGACGAATTGGACAATCGACTGCGGTCATTATCTCGTAACAAAGAACCGTCTACCGTAGCAGCCGCACAGGCACTATTTACCAAGGCGGTGGTGCAGCGAGCGAACGAAGTTATCCTGGCAGGACCTCCTATCTCATCGGTGAATGCGGCTCGATTGATATCTATGTTGCCTCAGCGATTGCCGGGACAACGGACCAAATTTTAAGCACTGCCGCTGACCTGATTGCAGCTGATCCGAAACGGCTCAATGACGGGGTCCGCTATTATTTGCTTCGGGCGGCACATGACGTTCTTGCCCTACCGCCACAACGCCCGGCAATCTACAAACAAGCGACGGTTGATAAAGTAATTCAGTCGGCCATGACCGTTGCTTCTCGTCGATTCGATTTTCCCAAGGCTACGCCTCGCGGAGAAGTCGAGGGGTTCAAAATTCTGCGTGCCGAAGCTCTTCGCGTTCTCGCCTGGGCACCCACACCAAGTATGGGCACAGACCGCCCTGCCCTCGTCCTAGCCCGAGTAGCAGCCAGCGACCAGAGCGTAAATCCTCCCCCGCGTGTCGAAGAACTTGTCGAATCGTCCATCGGCCTATGTCGGTTGATCGCTGCATCCGGTAAATCCGCTGATTTCAACGCGGACTATGCCGCCCAACAAGTTGCCCGTGCGATATCAGCCATCGGCATCGAGGCCAACAAAAATATCGAGGTCAAGAGCCCGACTCTTCGACTCCGGCCCTGGAAAGTAGATGGAGCACGTTTACTAGAGGCAATCGAGCTTATTCAATCTAACAAAGATCCTTACATCACAGAAATGGTTAAGCAGACTCGGCCTTTACTGCTCGATCTTGAGGCCGGACGGGTCACGCAGGCAGCGAATCTGGGAACATGGGCCAATGGCGACACTAAGCCCGCCGGAAATAGCCTTTACAAGGGCGGTGAGCCTAGTGAAGTCAAGCCGCGTAGTGTGTCCGACGAATGACGGACGCTCCCTGGCTGGTGCCACAGGCCGCATACGTCCATATACCTTTTTGCGCCCATCGCTGCGGTTATTGCGACTTTGCCATCGTCGTAGGCAAGGACCACCTGATGGTGCGCTATCTGGACGCACTGGAAGCCGAATTAGAAACATTGATTCAGCCGCGTCCGGTTCAAACTCTATTTATCGGAGGTGGCACCCCATCCCACTTGCCCGAGGCCCAGCTAGAACGGCTTTTGCGAGTACTGAAACGATGGTTCCCGTTGGAGTCTGATGCCGAGTATTCGATCGAGGCAAACCCCGAGTCGCTGACGGCTGATAAGATCGTGCTCTTGGCTCAACACGGTGTTAACCGTGTTAGCCTGGGAGCACAATCTTTCGATCCTCGCTCGTTGGCGGTCTTGCAACGTTCTCACGACCCGACAACCATAGCGACGGCAGTGAAGTGCCTAAGTGGTTCTATCTCCCAGATCTCAATCGATCTGATATTCGGCGTTCCCGGTCAGACGGTCGCTCATTGGACCGACGATCTAGACCGAGCGTTAAATCTAGGCATCAGTCATATATCGACCTACGGCCTGACTTATGAGAAGGGTACTTCGCTTTGGAAGCAACGACGATCAGGCCGACTAATTCCCCTGACCGAAGATGATGAATTAACCCTTTACCAAACGGCTATCGAGAGACTAACTAAAGCCAGTTTCACTCACTATGAGATATCAAATTTCGCCCTTGAAGGACGGCAAAGTCGGCATAATCAAATTTATTGGGCCAATTACGCCTACTACGGCATCGGACTAGGGGCTGCCCGATACGTTGGTGGTGTGAGAGAGGTAAACACTCGCGATTTCGACGCCTACCTTGCTGGTCGTCGGTCATGGCAGTCCGAAAAGCTGTCACCTTTGGACCGCGCCCGCGAGACGATGGCCGTGCAATTACGTCGCGCGGAGGGAATCCATCGGGTCTTTTATCGACGCCAAACAGGACACGATCTTGACGCTGTCGCACCGCGTCTAGCTGCACTCGTAGACCAGGGCGTATTGATTGATACCAGCGAACGTGTATTCCTCTCGGCAAATGGAAAGTACGTCGCAGATGCCGTCATCGAGAAATTGCTTTGAAGAGAGATGGAGGCGAAACAGGTCAAACCAGTAGTGCGTTGGAACAAAGAGGCAAGTGGAACGTAGATTTCTTAAGTTTTTCTATCACTCTAGTAAATTACGTCCCGCGCTCGCCTAAGATTGAATGTTTAGGACATGGCCGCCGACTCATGTCAGCGGCTCAGTCCATAGGGAACGCATCACTTGTTGAAGATGAATTCCTTGGTGTTCAGCAGAGCCCAGAGAATGTTTTCATAGGCCAGCTTTTTGTTCATAGGGCTTTTGGAGACATGCTCCAACGCCACGGTACGTTGTTGCTCAGTCGGCTTGCGGCCGAAGGCCCACAAAAACAATTCGTCAATCTTCTCGGCTTCGGGACGCGTGTCCTTGGTATTGGCGAGAATCTCAGCCCGGCCACCGGCCCGAGACAGTTTGCCCTGAACTTCGTCGCTATTGAGCAAGTGTAACGCCTGGGCCAAGTTAGCCTCGCTCACTCGTTCGCACTCGCAAGCACTGATACGCTGCGGGCGACCGAAGACGTCCAAGAAGTACGACTGGAACGATTCATCAGGTAGCATGATGGCCCGATTCGGAGCATACCTGTCCGTTGGCAGACCACCAAACCCGGCCGGAGCACCCGCCACTTGGTTCACGGCGTCGAACAGTACCTCAGCCGACATACGACGAGGATAGTATCGTGCATAGTTTTGCTTGTCGTGCTTATTGAAGTCGTTCGGCGTAGAACTGAGTTGGTAGGTACGACTCTTTACAATCGTCTTGATCAGGTGCTTGAGGCTAAACTGATTGTCAATCAGTTCCTTGGCCAGCCCGTCAAGCAACTCAGGGTTGCTGGGGGGATTGGTAACGCGCATATCGTCGAGCGGATCGACGATACCCCGACCGAAGAAGTGCGCCCAATATCGATTGGCGACCGCTTTAGCGAAGAATGGGTTATCCTTCGCAACCATCCAATCCACGAGCTTTTGCCGAGGATCTTCGTAGCCGCTCACTTCCACTTCTGGACTACCCAACGGCTTGGTCGGTGCAGCCTTGCCGGTCTTCTTGTTTTGAACCGAGCCACGAGTAGTGGTGAACACTGCCAAACGGCCTTCGTTTTGCTGGGTACCGCCTAAGATCGGGATCTGTTTGCGACCAATTCGACCGAAGAAAGCGGCCAAGCCCCAATAATCGTCCTGGCTCCACTTTTCGTAGGGGTGGTGGTGGCATTGAGCGCAAGCCAGACGCTGGCCGAGGAATACCTGAGCAGCATCATCAACAAACTCTTCGGGCTTAGTCAACTCCTTGTACCAAACCGTCGGAGGGCTGGTCTGTTCGTCACCAGTAGCGCCGAGGATATCGCGGACAAACTCGTCGTATGGCTTGTCGTTGCTGATGGCCTTGCGAATCCAGGCGTGGAACGCGAATGTGCCCTTGGCTCTTTCGGCTTGACCACGACGCTTGACTCGCAGGATGTCCGCCCACTTGCCAGCAAAGTAATAAGCATATTCCTGGGATTCTAGCAGCGAATCAACAAGCTTATCACGCTTGTCCGTTCCCTTGTCAGCTACAAAGTCCTCTACTTGCTTCGGGGTGGGCAAAGTACCACACAAATCGAGCATTAGGCGGCGAATGTATTCCGAGTCGCTGCAAATTTCCGAAGGAACAAGGCCGAGCGTCTTCCATTTGGCTGTGGTATGCTTATCAACCATCGTCTTTACAAGGAAGTTGTACGCCGGGGTCGAGCCACCTAACGGCACCGTAGCGCGGAACGTGGAAACGTGTTCTTGGTAGCGCACCATAATGGCGGCCTCGCCGCTCAGAGCCAAGGTGTGAACGAGGCCCGTTTCGCTTACGGTAGCAATTTCCTGATCATTGCTCTCATACTGAGCTCGACGGCTAATATCCTCGATTGTACCATCAGTGTAGTGAGCATAGACCGCGAATTGTTGGGTATTGTTGCGGTTCATCACCCGATGTTCAGGATAGACGCTGATCTTCTCGACAGTCGGGTCGCCTTTTTCACCATAAGGCATACCAGCAGCAATCCAGCGACGAATGAGCCGATACTCATCGCTCCCGACTTCGATACGCTTGCCACCGCCATGAGCTACCTGACCTGCACCCTTGGTGAGCAGCAACGACACTTCCGGCGCGGCAGGGAACAATCGACGGCCACGACCTTCCTTGAGAAGGGTCATGTAGTCTAGTTCCGGCTCGAAGCCCAGAAGTGATAATCGGAATCCGTTTTGGCCCGATTGCTTACCATGGCATCCACCCGAATTGCAACCTAGCTTGGTGAAGATAGGAACAATCTGGTTGCCGAAGTTGATCGGCAGATCGACATCACAGCTTACAGCGGTCACGGGAATAGTGATCGACTTCCCAGAATAGGTCGCTTTGATTGTCGTCGTCCCGTTAGTCAACGGTACGACACGGCCAGTGCTGGTGACTCGGACGATCTTTTCGTCAGCCACTTCATACTTCGCTTCGCCTGTAAGGTCGAAGGTGCGCCCCGCCGCAAGGTTGGCGGTCAACACGAGTTGATTCGCGTCATCGAGACCTTTCAAAGCCACTTTTTCCGGTTTCACAGTGAGGCTTTGAATATCTGCCGCTGTCGGCATCACCACCGGTGGTAAATTTGCCGGTGAAGGGGCCTCCTTGTCGGCGGCCCGGGTAAGGCTGCTCGCGGCAAGCAGGGCCGCAAAGGCTAGCCAGTAAGACAGCTTCATAAACGAGTCCCCCCAATGGTCAAAAACGTGGTGGGTAAGGCAGGAGGCTGGTGGGCGAGTTAGCAGTTTCTACCATTGTCGCGTTTAGCAAGTTAGATTGCAAGCCCTTGATAAAAATCTTACGAAGTTCTCGAAATCCCGGATTCCCCTCAATTTATAAACCGTAGATGATCTTCTGGCCACAACTACTATGAACTAGGATAGTTACCTTCTTCTCTGGAGTGCCTCCGCATGCGCTTCATCCCGGCGATTTTTTTCATTTTTTGCCTTGTTACCTCATCCCCGGCCGCTCCTGATTTCACTCGCACTCGCGATGTGATTTACGGCCGAAAATTCGGACTGGCTTTAACATTAGACATCATGAAGCCCAAAAAAGCCAACGGGCTAGGCGTCATCTTCGTCGTTTCGGGCGGTTGGTTTTCGCGTCCGGAATCGATCAACCCCCTGTTTGTCTCGTCGCTCTTGTCGCGAGGTTACACCGTCTTTAACGTCGTCCACGGGAGCCAACCGAAATTCACGATTCTGGAGATCATCGAAGACTTACACCGGGCGATTCGTTTCATCAAGCATAACGCGAAAACCTATGCCGTCGATCCAGACCGGTTAGGGATTATGGGGGCCTCTGCCGGTGGCCATTTGTCGCTCATGATGGGGACGACCGGTGGCCCAGGTAACTCTCGCGCTGCCGATCCTATCGACCGACTCTCCAGCAAGGTCGCGGCGGTCGGTTGTTTCTTTCCTCCAACCGATTTCCTAAACTACGGCAGCAAGGGCAACGAAATGATCGATCGGCAATTTCAGCCGCCTTTCACGGCCGCAACGGATTGGCACGAATTCGATGCCAAGAAAGCGTTATTCGTCCCGATCAAAGATAAGGAACGTCTCCGCGAGATTGCAAAAAAGGTATCACCAACTTGGCAAGTGACGAAGTCCAGCGCCCCTTCCTTAATTATTCACGGGGACAAAGACAAGCTAGTGCCGATACAGCAGGCTGAGGTTTACTGCGAAAAATGCAAGCAATGCGGTGTTATCCACAAGCTGGAAGTGCGAAAAGATGCTGATCACGGCTGGGCAACTCTTTTACTCGATGTGGAACTCATCGGCGAGTGGTTTGATGAGCACTTGGCCGAAAGGAAAAAGTAGGTCATAAACATCCAATGCCAGTCGTTGGATAAAGCACCTTTAGTGTGCCCACCGGTCTGGCATTTTTCGCTCGCGCAATGATTAGCGATTCAGCGAATGAAAACTGCACTTGACATTCGATGCACCCAAAGGCATCTCCCCGATGATCTACAAGCAATCAATTGCGCGGGAGCTAGGTCATGCGTCGCTTCGGGGCCGTCGTGCTGTTGCTTGCTAGTGTTGGTTGCCAACCGTTATTTCCAGCTCGCCAATCGGGCGATCGTCCGCCAATACTTGACCTGACTCCGGTCGTCATCGAATATGCTGATAGTGAAGCATTTGATAACGTATTGGAAGCAGCGCTCGTCGATCAAACGCCAATCATTACGATCCGAACCCCATTCACCAAACCCGATTGGGAATGTCGTCTTAATGCTTGGATAGCGGCTTGGAATCAAGGAGGCAAAAACCGAACACGGACTCTTCGTGGACAATCCGGTAGCGGTAATGTGCCGTTGAATGCCGACAGCCTAAAGGAATTGCGGTTGCTCGTAAATGATCTGTTCGACCGTGTCGAATCGATCGCCGAGAAAGGCTCGGCATGGTGGACGAACGAGCGGCTACGGTCACGACGTGTAGCCTTGCTACGCCCGTATAGTTTGCGATTCCATCGTGATAATGACTCGCCAATTACCGTGATTCTGTTCCATGGTAGTTATGCTTCGTCCTACCCTTCATTTATGCGATCGATCATGAAAGAACCTTTGATGGCCGACGAGGAATGGACGAGAACGGTGGAATGCTCGCGGTGCCAAAAGGGGAATGCAGCAGGAGTGGGCCAATTGGTCAACAGTGGAGTGGAAAGATAAATTTCAAGGGCTTGGCGGGATAACTTTCATTTTTGACTTGCTCGTCACCATAATTCGGATAATTTATTGATACGATTCGATTAGCGAATCGGGGTATGATTGTTGAATTATTAGTCGTCGTCACCTTAATCATTATTGGTTGCCCTACGTACTACCCGCCAGACAGAAAGTTCGCGAAGTGACGGCCCCAACACCTTCGATTTTAATCTGAAAAAGTAACAAACGAGTAAAACACTTTTAAATGACAAAGCCCGCCGTGATAGCAAATACTTTTGCTCGCACGGCGGTCACTCTTTTATGAGCATGGCGACTTGCGCGAACTTATTTCTTCTGATTTAACCCCGGCGAGGCGTTGAACGCCTTTACCAATGTACCATCTGTCAGATTGAACACACGAACTTCTCCGTTGAATGCACCCCCTGCAACGAGGTTGCCGTTAGGGCTTGCTGCTACGGCGTAGACGTGGTCAGTAAAACCACTCATCGACTTACCTGCGACGAGCGTCTCAGCATTCCACGAACGAACGGTCATATCCGCGCTGCACGTCACCACCATCGGCTTGCCTGGTACGGCTGCGACACGGAACACAGGCTTACCATGATTTGCGTTTCGGATGGATTTGCCACCCTTATCGCCGGTCGCGCTCCACATACGGACCTGATTGTCTTCACCGACCGATAGACCAGCTTTGCCGCCACTGGCAGAGATGATGCCATAAACAGTGTTTTGATGATCGGGGAAGGTCAACATTGATTCCTTAGCCACCAGATCCCAGACCTTCGCCGTTTTGTCACGGCTGGCGGTATAGAGCTTTTTGGCATCGTCTGAGAACGCCACACCAAAAACCCAATCGGCATGGTTTTCAATCGACGCTTCGGGTTTAGCCTTATCAACGCCACCTGAGATGTCCCAGACATTGACAATCCGGTCACAACCACCCGCAGCGATTTTTTTGCCGTCGGCACTGACCGCGAGCGCGAGGATTTCATCGTCGCTGTCGCCTAATTGCTTGATCATGACTTTCTTGTCGTTGACACCGTCGAGAACCTCAATACCACCTTCGACCTTGCCCTTGAGCGCGATGTTGTAAACCCGCACATCGCCTTCTTCGCCCGGACGACCGCCTGCCACAATGAGGTTGTTATCGGGCAAGAAGGTCATGGCCATAGCCCGTCGGGACCGAGTACGAACGCGCTTTTCCAGCAATCCGGTGGTGGCGTCGAAGACGTTCAACTCGTGATGTCCGCCGACAACTAATTTTTTGCTATCGGGAGTGAACGCCATCGCAGTGACAGTCACAGGGAAGGGGTAAGAGGCGGGAGGAGCTGGAGGAGCCCATCGGACACGTAACTCTCGGACGAGGTCGGCGTCCGCCTTGAGGCCGGAGTCGAGTTTAGCCCCTTCCTTGATCCAACGCTGAATTAATGCGACTTTTTCTTTCGGTAGCGGATCGCCGCTCTCCAGGGGTGGCATCCGCTTTTTGTCGGTTGCTACGAGAACATCCATCAGATAGCTATCGTCGGGCTTGCCTTCAACGATTGGATCGTCCTTCGTACCGCCCTTACGCAGCGTGGCGAATTTGGTCATGTCCAGCTTGCCTTTTGGAGACTTGGCCCCGTGGCAGCCGAAGCACGATTCTTTGAAAATGGGAGCAATGTCATTGATGAAGCTCACCGGCTTTCCAGCCGGAGGCTGAGCGATGGCTGGACTCGCATTGAGCCACAACAGGGCGGCCATAGCTAAGGCCAGTGGTGCACGAAAGACACATAGGCAGGAACAAGATCGCATCATGGAGGAGGCTCCAAAGGTGGGTTATATCTATCATAACAGCCTGCCAAGGTGGAAGTGAAGAGGCTTCAAAAGAAAGATGAAAAAGCTACAAGGGGCGAGCGTAGATTGTGATTCCTTTCAGAAATTCAAGCCTGAGATTTCCCCTTCTCCTCGCTCACTTTCCTTCACAATCCAGTCGTGAAATGCGTTCCAGTATCACCTGTTCCAATGCTAGATCACGGCCGATGGGAATCCATGAAGCATCGAACTGCCCAGGTTCAACAACGTCGAATTGGCGTTCGACCGTTGATTCGAGCCGGAAGGTGGCTTGGCCTGCCGTTGCTCGTGTAGGCTGGGCAAGATCTTCCAATTCGTTCAGTACCTTCACATCGACAAAGTAGCCACCGTCTCGGCCGGTCGTGATCTCCAGAACAGCCCGATGACGAATTGTCTGTTTGAAGGCTAACAGGCGTTGGTAGAGTGATGGGCTGCCCATTTTCCAAGGCTGCTCGATGCCCGGTGCGATTCGCGATTTCGTACGAATGATGCCCGCATAGCGATTAGTCCCGGCAGGATCGATCTCGAAATAATCTCCCACCACGTCCAGACATTTCTCGAAAACTCGCGGATAGCCCAAAGCGGACTGAGGTAGGAATACCGGAGTCGATGCCGTACCCGCCGGTGCGGTCAGCAAAGGCACCGGGTTTTCGATCATAGGACCACTGACGCATCCGCACAGACATAGCGTCAGCCCACCGATTAGCAGTGTTCGCTGCACGGCACTTCCCCCCGGCTCGTTCGAGTGGTTGGTTTTATGCCGTTGGGAGGGGGCGTTGTCAAGCGCGACTTATCCTCTACGTTTATCGCTAATGGTTTACGGAGATGATTCAATGTCCACGCCACCCGATCCAACCCCGGTCATCGACCTGCTCAGCGGGTTTCGCCAGTCCGCCGTGATGTTCGCCTCTGTGAACCTGGGCGTGTTCGACCGACTAGAACGCGGTCCTGCGGATCTGGAAACTTTGGCACGTGATTTGTCGTGCAATCCCGATGCACTAGGCCGTCTTCTTGACACCTGCGCTGGACTTGGACTGCTGATTCCTGGCCCGGATTATGCCCTGACCGACTTGTCGCGCACTTATTTAACGCGCTCCAGTCCGCGACGCATGACGGGCTACATCCTCTACTCCCTTCGCGCCTTGTGGCCCATGTGGGGAAATCTATCCGATGCTGTACGCGAAGGGAGCAACCGCTGGAAACAGACATTTGGCCTTGATGGTCCCCTGTTTGCGAATTTCTTCCGTAGCGACGACGACCGCCGCGAATTTCTCATGGGAATGCACGGATTCGGTCAGATCAGTTCCCCTCACATTGCAGCCGCGTTCGACCTATCAGGTTTTCGCCATATGGTGGACCTCGGCGGAGCGACGGGACACCTGGCGGTAGCTTGCTGCCGACGCTGGCCGGATTTGCGAGCGACCGTTTCCGATTTGCCAGCCGCAGTGCCAATGGCACGTGAAATGATCGCCCTTGAAGCCGATGTTGCACCTCGCGTTGAAGTGGTGGTAAACGACTTTTTTACCGAGCCGCTACCGCCTGGAGACCTCTATGCAGTCGGACGCATTTTGCACGACTGGGGTGAGGAGCGAATTCACACATTGCTGACAAAAATTGCGGCGGCGTTACCATCGGGCGGAGCCTTGCTCATCGGCGAAAAACTACTGACCGAGGACCGCACTGGTCCATCGTGGGCGCAACTGCAGTCGCTGAACATGCTCGTGTGTGCCGAAGGTAAAGAGCGGAGCCTGGGCGAATACGAGGCGTTACTTCGTCCCCACGGATTCACACGCATTCAGGCCAAACGCACGACGGTACCTCTGGACGCGATCCTGGCACATAAATCATGACGGAGGTGGTAGCGTTGCCGGCAGTGACCGAAGTGCTGAGGCGAAATGGCCACATCCGCACTTGGCTGAGGTCGTCCGCGCTCGATTCTGGCACTTTTGCGACCAAAAGTTCGCTTGCCCCCTTGTCGAATCGAATATCCTGGTTCGATAATCTGTCATTAGTACACAGACCAGTAGCGGAGCCGTCATGAGCCAGTTCGTCGAAAATTCAGCTATGCCCCCAACAGCGTCCGGCACGGGAACGCCGGCTCCAGCTGCATTAGGGTTGTGGGATGCAGTAAGCATTATTGTCGGCATCGTCGTAGGCGCTGGCATCTACCAGACGGCCCCATTCATTTTCAAGCACGTTGCTTCGCCACAGCTGGCCTTGTGGACTTGGGGCATGGCCGGTGCACTGTCGTTTATCGGTGCGTTGTGTTACGCCGAACTAGCCACGACCTATCCGCGAGACGGTGGCGATATTGTTTACCTCAATCGTGCGTTTGGCCGATGGTGTGGGTTCCTGTTTGGCTGGGTCCAACTAACCGTCATCCTGACCGGATCCATCGGAATGATGGCATTTGTGTTCGCCAATTACGCTATCCGCTTCGCTAAAGATGCTGCTGGTGTGGAGTTGGGCATTTTTTCTGCGTTCGCATTTGCAGGCGGGGCCATCCTGCTGTTGACTCTCACGAACATTCTCGGCGTTTTGTTCGGAAAAATCGTTCAAAATGTACTAACTGTGGCTAAAATTATTGGCCTCAGTGCCATCATTATCGCCGGGTTCATGGCTCCGATGGATGGTGCCTGGGGGGAATCATCGCTTTCGCTGGACGATCTTCGCAAGCTAACTTTCCCCGGATTCGAGGCATCTCTCGGCGTCGCGTTGGTCTTGATTCTTTACACCTATGGTGGGTGGAACGATGCAGCGTTCGTCGCCGCCGAGGTCAAGGACGGGAAGAAAAATATCACGATGGCACTCGTCTTGGGTATTCTTTTGATAACGATCCTGTACTTACTGGTGAATTACGCCTATATCAATGCGTTGGGTTATCGTGGGGCACAATCCTCGTCCCAAATTGCAGCCGACGTTCTGAATCGCGGCTTTGGAAAAGGCGGTGTCGCGTTGATGTGCGTCCTGGTTATGGTGTCGGCATTAGGAGCAGTCAATGGGTTGATCTTCACGGGAGCACGAGTGTATGCCAAGATCGGACAAGATTATCGCGTGCTGTCGTGGATGGGCGGTTGGTCGGTTGGCAATGGGGCACCAGTCCCAGCCCTTCTCACCCAAGGTGTCTTGGCGCTCGCCTTAGTTTTCCTGGTTGGCACCAAGCCTGGCCGCGACAGTATCAATTTCTTGTTAGAACAAACAGCGACCACAACCGAAGAGAAGAAGGTCAAGGACGCCGCCGGTCAGGACATCGTGATGAAAAGCAAATCCGGCTATTTTCTCAAGCCGATGGAGTGGGAAGACTCATGGAAGGCCGCTCTGGATACGGGGGCCGGTGAAAAAGCGACGGACTTGGCCAAGGGCGGATTCGACACGCTGTTGACCTGCACCGCGCCGATTTTTTGGGGCTTCTTCCTACTCACTGGTGTTTCGTTATTCGTGCTGCGCGAACGCGATACACACTTGGAAAGACCGTTCAAGGTACCGTTTTATCCGACGCTCCCGCTCATCTTCTGCGTGACGTGCGGCTATATGTTGTATTCGAGCATCGCTTATGCCTTGGTCCGCGACTGGAAAGGTGGATTGGTCCTGCTCGGCGTCTTGCCACTGCTGATCGGATTGCCACTCTACCATCTGTCGCAAAAATTGGGCGACGCGAAGACCACGGAATCCATCTGAATCGATTCTCCCTATCCGTCAGAGGCGCTGACGGATGAAAGAATCGAAGCCACGAGGAGGTATGCACCCCATGCGTAATGTTTGGAAACTGTCGCTGGCTCTCATGCTGGCCGGACTCGCGACTTTCGCGGCCTTCGCGGCTGACGACGAAAAGAAAGAGCCGGACGTTATCTTCGTCCCGACCCCGCAAGAGGTCGTGGAAAAAATGCTTGAACTAGCGAAGGTGAAGAAGGGCGACGTCGTTTACGATCTGGGCTGTGGCGATGGTCGTATCGTGTTGACGGCCGCCCGTAAGTATGGTGTCAAGGCCAAGGGCTTCGACATCGACCCGGAGCGAATCAAGGACTGCGAAGCGAACTTCAAGAAGGAAAAGAAGGAAGTACAAGACTTGGTGAAGTTCGAGCGAAAGGATATTTTCAAGCAAGACCTGAGCGAAGCCAGCGTCGTAACTCTGTATCTGCTACCTGACCTGAACGTGAAGCTGGTTCCCCAGCTGAATAAACTCAAGCCCGGCTCGCGAATTGTCTCGCACGCCTTCGACATGCGAGGCTACAAACCCGACGAGAAGAAAGTCATAAAGACCAAGGAAGACCGCGAATATGACGTTTATCTGTGGACGATCCCGCTGAAGCCGGAAAAGGATTGATCGGTTTCTACCGTTGCGATTTCGGGGGGGAAGTCTGGGAATCCCCCCTTCCCCTGTGTCGCTAGGCTCTCTCTCCTACTGATAGATTTCCTTCTCCCGCTACCTTATTTTCACCCCTTTGCGAGTGAGAATGAGCAAAAAGAACGCAAAGTGCTAATCCTGCTTTTCTTGGTTCATTCTGGAGGATAATTCCTCATGTCCGCCATGGATCGTCGTGAATTTGCCGCCCTAGCGGCTTTGGGTCTGGTCGGCCCGGCTTTAGCCGACGAAGCGACAAGCCCAACGATGACGGGGGCCGCACTCGATTCGCTGATTGCTCGTTGCGGTAAGCATCTGGACGAGGCTGACCGTAAAGCGCTCAGTGCGCGTTTGGCGTTAAACACGTTGGGTGCCATATCGCGTAGCGTAAAACTCGACTGGCGCGACGAACCGGCTTTCGTCTACCCCCCCGCTCCGGAGGAGTGAATCATGGCCGTGCCGCTTCAAACGCTGTATGCCCCGCTGCGAACGCTCGCTGGATTGTTGAAAGAGAAAAAAATCACCTCGGTCGAACTAACAACTGCGTATCTTGACCGACTTGAAAAAGTCGGGCCGAAACTCAACGCCGTCGTCAGCGTGCGACGTGATGCAGCCCTGAGCGAAGCGAAAAAAGCCGACGACGAAATTGCTGCGGGCAAATATCGCGGCTCCCTGCACGGGATTCCTTACGGCGCGAAAGATTTGCTGGCAGTCAAAGGCGCACCAACGACTTGGGGGGCGGAACCGTTCAAAGAGCAAACGATTGACTTTGACGCCACAGTGATCCGCAAGCTACGCGATGCCGGAGCGGTGCTCATCGCAAAGTTGGCGATGGTTGAGCTTGCCGGAAGCTTTGGCTACGAAGCAGCGGACGCCTCGTTCACTGGCCCGTGCAAAACCCCTTGGGGGTTAGATCGTTGGGCTGGTGGTTCTTCGTCCGGGTCCGGTGCAGCCGTCGCCGCTGGTCTCGTCGCATTTGCCATCGGCTCCGAAACAAGCGGAAGCATTATCACACCGGCGTCCTACTGCGCTCTTACAGGATTACGGCCAACCTACGGCCGAGTCAGTCGCTCTGGAGCGATGCCGCTTTGTTGGACGCTGGACAAACTCGGACCGATGGCTCACACGGCCGATTGTTGCGGATTGGTGCTAGCCGCGATTGCCGGTCGCGATGCCGCTGACGATTCCACATCTCGGAAAAAATTTAGCTGGCCCAGTGAAAGCAAGAAATGGAAAATAGGCGTCGTTGAAGGCGCGACGAACGGCGTTGATCCAGCAGTGAAAGCTAATTTCGACGCCGCCGTCAACGAATTGACGAAAATCGCGACCGTTGTCAAAGGCGTCAAACTACCCGCCTTGCCCTTTGGTCAGGTGCTGGGGACCATACTTCGTGGCGAAGGGGCCACCGTTTTCCGCGAACTATTCGAGTCGGGTGAAGCAAAAAAGCTACGCTCCAAGTCGATGCGTCTGGGAGGCTACGCGGCCCTGACTTTGCCTGCTACTGAATACCTTGATGCAATGCGTGCCCGAACTCGGTTGCGTAAGGCGCTCAACGCCGCGTATGCGGGATTCGATGCCATTATCGCCCCGGGTCGCTCAGAATTGCCGATGAATGCCATCGGTCCGTTTGAATGGGGACGGTACGGTGGGGCTGCCGTCGGCTTGATGATCACCGCGACAAATCTAGTCGGCCTACCGGCAATTTGTCTACCAACAGGCTTCAGTAAAACCGATCTACCAACCAGTATGCAACTGACCGGCCCAGCCTGGACAGAAGCAGAATTGATAGCGATCGCAGCAGCCTATCAAAAAACGACGGACCATCACACCAAACAACCACCAGAAAAGCAGTTGACCGGACGGGGTTAAGGGTTTCGATACTGTGGGCGAGCGGGGTTATGTTAACGACCCAGTTTGATGCTTCTTCCCTGAATCGATGACTTGAGCGCGAAGACGCAAATGCTAGAATAAAAAAATGAATGCCGAGCTGACCGCTAAACGCGATCGCCTTCTTAGCGTCCTTCACGAGATAGGACCTTGTGCCGTCGCATTGTCTGGTGGAATCGACTCGACAGTGGTTGCCCGTGCCGCTCATGAGGCGCTCGGCCTGCTCGCCGTAGCCGTGACTGCTGATAGTCCTAGTGTCGCTCGAACGGAATTGGATGACGCACGGCGATTAGCGTCAATGATAGGGATTCGGCACGAAGTGGTCGCTACCAACGAATTTGAGGACCCCGATTACCGCCGGAATGATGGTAGCAGATGTTACCACTGCAAAGACGAACTTTATTCGCGTGTCGAGATTCTGTTACCGCGCCTGGGTGTGACCACTATATGTAGCGGGGCGAATCTGGATGATGCCGGGGACTATCGTCCGGGGCTGAAAGCAGCGGCAGAACACGGGGTACGGCATCCGCTTCAGGAAGCAGGATTTACCAAGGCCGATGTGCGAGCACTGGCACAAGCCTGGGATTTACCGACGTGGGATAAACCGGCATCGCCCTGCCTCTCGAGTAGACTCGCGCCAGGTGTGGCGGTGACGGTGGAACGCACGGGACGGATCGAATCCGCTGAAGCGTACCTACGAACGCTAGGCTTACGAGAGTGCCGTGTCCGATTACACGAAGGCGAACTAGCCCGTATCGAAGTTCCCAGCGGCGAAATCCTCAGACTAGCCTCCCCCCCTATTCGCGATGCATTAGTCAAGCAATTTCGTCAATTAGGTTTTAAGTTTATTACGATTGATCTGGAAGGATTCCGCAGCGGCAGCATGAACGAGTTGATCCCCTTAACGCTAAAGCAAGCTTACGAGACGCGACCATGAAGCCCTTGACCGCCAAGACCGCCCTTGACACCTTCTTTTTGGAAACTCGTTGTAAAATCCTCGACCTGGCCGCAATCCTCGACCGCATCGGTCGCGGAGCAGGCCAGGTTGATAACGATCCACGGCTGGAAAAAATTCGTCAGGCACTGGAAATCCTTCAAGACGAATCTGGCGGACGAGCCGAACGGGTGCAGCAGTTATTTAGCATCGAATACGACGCGGCCTGGGAAAAACCCAAACCGCGTTTTTGACATCTCGCTCACTTGCCGACAAGCTCCTTCGCTAAGGCGTGAGCATCATATAGTTTGCGCAATGACTCCAGTACCGACAGCGAATGAACGCTGATATGGCGTGCCTGCACGTCGGTGTACACGAAATTCCGCACTAGCCCATGTCGATTGCGGTCAAAATTAACGCCCACCAACTCTCCCGCACGGTTCAGCACCGGAGAACCGCTATTGCCGTTGATGGTGTCACTGGTCGAGGCAAAATTAAACGGCGTATCGAGGCTGAGCTTCGTCTTACCTTCTTTCCACCGCTTGGGTAAATCGAATGGCTCGCGAAACGCCAGTTTTTCCGCCTTGGCGAACGCCCCGTCAAGATTCGTTGTGTAAGGCAAAGTTAGGCCATCCACGTCATACCCCTTGACCGTGCCAAACGCCAACCGCAGCGTAAACGTGGCATCTGGGGCGATACTTGTGCCGTACACCGCGAAGCGTTTGGCAGCAATCGTCGTTTGGGCCTGTTTGATTGTCTCCTCGACCTGTTCCTCGAACTGCTTGCGAACTTCGCGAGCCTCCGTGTCTATGAGTCGAGCCAACGCCATTAGTGGGTCTTCGCCGGCCTCGGCCAGTTTTTGCCGCGGGGCCACATCCACGAGTTTCGTGCCGCCGATTAACTCCGCTGCACGATCGGCCGGTGATTTACCGTCGAGAATCCGGCCCACCAGACCACCGACGCCTAAATGCTCGGCGAGAAAAGTCAGCGATCCGGCGAGTTTAACTCGCTCCAGTTCGGGATGTAATGGAGCCGGTGAAAAGAGCCGTAACCTGAGGGAAGCGAGGCGGGCGTCGCTATACTCTGGTAGACGAACCTCGTTTTTCTTCGCGAGTTCGTCTCTCATCCGCACTAAGTGCCGTGCGATGACAAAAAGCTCGCTCTCGAAGGCATCTCCGCGTTCCAGTAACGCATAGCGTTTTTCCAGCGGCGTGTAGGTCTTCATCGCTGCGGCGATCCGCTTCCATGGCTCAGCGTCCCTTGATTTCTCGATAAACGCCTTTTCGTCCTTATCCTTGCCTGCCAGAATCTTCGGGTCGAGTAGAGCGGCATATTGTCCCGCGTACACCTTACGACGATTGGCAATCCTTGCGAGATCCTTGGCCGCCATACGTGCCTCAGCCGCGCCGCGGGCTGAGAATTGAATCAACAACGACTCCAACTGCCGAGCGTGTGCGAGAAGGTAAGGCAAAGTGAAATCGCGGCGGTGTTCCAGTTGAGCGAGCGTGTCAAGCCGGTTGGTAACACCGGGATGGCCGGTGACAATGACAAGGTCATTCTCCGCTGGTCCCGTTTCGCTCCAGCGGAAAAAGTGATCGGGGCGAACGGGTTTTCCGTCGTCATAAGCTCGGAAGAAAGAGACGTCGAGATTGAACCGGGGATACTCAAAATTGTCCACGTCGCCGCCAAAACTC
Organism: Planctomycetia bacterium; assembly: GCA_009918525.1. Taxonomy (GTDB): domain Bacteria; phylum Planctomycetota; class Planctomycetia; order Gemmatales; family Gemmataceae; genus RGDT01. Next base: position 9,498 of record RGDT01000001.1, on the reverse strand, counting down.
GCAATGTCTTTCTCTGGGGCGAAGACGAGCCGAACATCGGTATATTTTTTGTAGAGATAAAGGTGATAAACACCTCCTTGATAGAGCGTTACCACATCGCTACGCAATTTCGTCCGTTCCAGCGATTCCTTTTCGATTTTTGAAATCACTGCACGCCGGGCAGCTGCTGCTACCACGCCGCTCATGCCCGGCTTCACAGCAGCTTGAACCTCGCCAGTGACGTCGATGATTTTTTGTAGGACGTTGATTTCCAGGTCAGGGCACTTCAATTCCTCTTCTTTTGTCCGTGCCAGGAAACCTTCGCGGAGTAGGTCGCGATCTGGTGGACTGACTTTTTGAATCAGGTCCGCGCCAACGTGGTGATTCGTGACTATCAGTCCTTCAGCGGAGACAAATCCCCCGGACCCGCCGTTGTTGAGCCGCACACTGCCTTTCATGGCTCGTGTGATGAATTCGTCGGAAAGGTCGAATCCATGTCGCTTTTGCAGCACTTCGCGCGGCGGGGCGTTCAGCAACCACATTCCTTCATCAGCCCGCACTTCAACTCCTCCTAGAATCATCACTACGAGAAACCCGATTCGCTTCATCTGATACCTCCACCATGGGTCCATCGAGCATACAGGTTACTGTCATATCGCCCATCACATTGATTGCCGTGCGGCAGCGGTCAAGGAACCAATCCACGGTCAACAACAAGGGGATATATTCGACGGGTAACTTGACCGCCGAAAAGACGGCAATCATCGTCACCAATCCCGCTTCAGGAATCCCCGCAGCCCCAACGGAGGCGATGACCGCCATACCGACCAAAATCAATTGATCGCTAAAACCGAGATTTTGTCCAATAACCTGGGAAATGAACAAGGCGGCCATCGCTTCGTACAAAGCAGTTCCGTCGTGGTTGAATGTTCCCCCGACGAGAATACCCAGACTCGCTGCCTCGTCCCTAACACCGAGCTTATTCCGAACCGCTGCATAGGTGACCGGCATCGTCGCGGCGGAGCTGGCCGTGGAAAACGCCATTGCCAGCGGATCGGCCGCACCGCGTAGAAACTCCCATGACGTGAAACGCGAAAAGAACGTCAGCCGCACGAGATAGTATACGGCCTGAATCCCTAGAGCCACCAAGACGGCCAGAACGAACCAGGCCATCGGAATGAAACCCGATAAGCCAACAGTGCCAACAAGGCGCGCCACGACACCGAACACTGCGAGCGGGACAAGGGCGATGACCCAATGTAAAACGGTCATAATTAAGACATTGATTGTCTCAAGGCCATCCTCGATGGTCCGATAAGCGGTACTGCCGCGATGAATCATCCCGGCACGGACAGCACGCAAGCCGACACCGCTCGCTAGAGCAAGAAAAATCACTCCCAAAATGTCATTTTCCACAAATGGCTTAATAACGCTGGTTGGAATCTTGCCAAGCAGATCATCGACGATGTTGTACGGTTTGCGTTCCGGTACTTTGGCTTGATTGAGATCGAGCGATGCGTTCTTGCCTGGCTGCATCACGTTGGCAACCGCTATCCCCACAAGAATGGCAACGACCGTATTAAGCATCAATAGCCAAAACATCCGAATGGCCATTACCCCGCGAGCGCGGGTCATCAGGATGGAATGAACGACGGCGAAAAAAATCAGAGGCGTTGCCAGCGCGCCGAGCATCCGCAGGATGAGCTTGTAAAATGGTTCAAGTTTCTCGGCACTATTGCCCATTGCGTAGCCAACCAGAACACCAAGTAACAACGCAATGACGATTTTCCCGACGAGCGGAAACCGTTCGTAGTGATATAGCGCCCAACCCAAAGACGTAGTTGGCCGATTAGTAGGAACGACGGGGGCGTCGTGGTGCATCGAAAAAGTTCTCCAAGGCGAACGAGCGATACTTTATACACTAAGAGTGTTGTCGTCCGGTGATACCATTCACATGGAGGAAGGTCCGATGCCCCGTTACCGCATCGCTCTGCTGGTCGGTATGCTGCTCCTAGGCACAGCCATCACTCAGGATAAAGCAGACGACGCCCCCCTTCCGCCGCTCGGCACATGGAAACTGATGCTGCCTATGCTCCGCGGTGCGGGTAATCAACCGTTGTGGCTCGTAACCATCGAGAAAAAAGGCGACATCTACGACGCCAAGGTTCTCGATACCGCTCCCAAATGGCCAAAAGGAAAGATAACCGGGCTAAGTGTCACAAAAGAAAAGATGAAGTTCAGCCTCGAAACGCCTGAAATTTCTTTTCCCTGCGAGTTAAAAATTCCCGAAGGCAACTCCGACAAAATGTTCGGGATGACGTTGGTGCGTAAGACGGTGACGCCGGTCGAGTTCGAGCGGACGGGAATCAACACCCTCGACCCGTTCGATTTGATGAAGGATGAGTTGACCCGCAAGCCTTTGGGTGTTGAAGCCGTCCAAATGGCGTTGAATCTACTCAGTCAAGCGGCATCAAAAAAGGCTAAACCGGCTGAGGTTCGAGCCTGGGCCGAGAAGGCTGTACGGTCAGCCGATCTTTATGGAGCCACTTGGCAGCGAGATATTCTTCTCACCGTAGCTGAACTCCTTTCCGACGAAAAAGAACTCGCCCCAATAGCCGTGCAGTACGCTCGTCGAGCCGAACGAACGCTCGAAGGCAAAGAACCACCTGCCGTTCAAAAACGCGTATTTTCGGCACTCGCAGCTGCTTTGGAAAAATCCGGCAAGGAGGACGAAGCAAAAGAACTGCTGGCGAAACTAAAAAAACTAGACTTCCGCATCAAGCCTAAGGCGTATGCCGGTCGCAAGGGAAAGAGCGATCGAGCCGTATTAGTCGAGTTATTCACCGGAGCGCAATGCCCTCCGTGCGTCGCGGCCGATCTAGCGTTCGACGCCCTTGGCGAGACGTTCAAGGCCAGCGAGGCCGTATTGCTTCAGTACCACGTTCACGTACCTGGACCTGACCCGCTCACCAACGCTGACAGCGAAGCTCGCTTCAATTTCTACGAAGATGCCGACGCTACCCCGACTATTTTCTTCAACGGCAAGAAAGGCGCTCCGGGCGGTGGCGACACCGAAGACGCGACGGAAAAATATGACGAGTATCGCGATATGATCGAATCGCTACTCGAGAAAGAAGCCGAAGCAAAAATTGACCTGAAAGCATCGCGAAAGGGGGACAAGATTGCTATCGAGGCGAACGTCTCCGGATTGAAAAAGGGCGGCGACGAGTTGCGGTTAAGGGTCCTCTTGGTCGAAAAAGAAGTGGAATACAAGGGCCGAAATGGCTTAGCCCGACATCACTACGTTGTTCGGCACATGGCAGGCGGCGATGCGGGTGCGGTCATGAAGGACAAGGAAGGCAAATACCCCTTCACGCTAGACGTGGCGGAGGTTAAAAAGAAATTGTCAAACTACCTAAAAATGTCCAACGAAAAGCGACCGTTCCCAGACGACGCTCGACCGATGGAATTGAAAGAACTAAGCGTCGTCGCGTTTATTCAAGACGACAAATCGTTGACTATCCTACAATCGGCAGTAGTCCCCGTCAAAGCGGAGTAATGACGCTATGTCTACGCCAGTCGTCCTCATCCCGGGGGATGGAATAGGCCCAGAAGTGACCGTGGCTATGAAAGAAGTTCTCGCCGCTGCCGGTGCGGACGTAACATGGGTGGAGTCTCTCGCGGGGCTACCAGCCGTCGAACGGTTCGGCGATCCTCTTCCTAACGAGACACTCGATCAGGTGCGGCGATACCGGGTGGCACTGAAAGGCCCCTGCACCACGCCCATCGGTAAGGGGTTCAGGTCCATCAACGTCAAGATGCGTCAGGACTTGGATCTGTATGCTAGCGTTCGGCCCGTGGCTACTTTACCCGGCGTTAATGTGCCTTATGATAATGTAGATCTAGTAGTGGTCCGCGAGAATACCGAGGGGTTGTACTCGGGGCAAGAACATATCGTCGTCCCCGGTATCGTCGAAAGCCTGAGAATTGTAACTCGTACCGCTTGCGAACGAATCGTTCGCTATGCGTTTGAGTTAGCTCGGCGTCAGGGCCGCGAAAGTGTCACGTTTTGCCATAAAGCCGACGTTATGCCGTTGTCAGATGGATTGTTTCTCAGCGTGGCCCGTGAGGTGGCCGACGAGTATCCCTTCGTAAGGTTTGGTGAAATACACGTCGATCGATTGTGTATGGCACTGGCGCAAGATCCATCCCGATACGATGTCCTCGTGATGGAAAACCTGTTCGGCGATGTGCTGAGCGATCTTTGCGCAGGTCTAGTTGGCGGTTTGGGGCTGGTGCCCGGTGCGAATATCGGCGTTCGTTATGCAGTCTTCGAGGCGGTTCACGGCACTGCACCTGACATTGCGGGTAAAGGTGTTGCCAATCCTATTGCCCTCATTCTGTCAGCCGCTCTGATGCTCGAACATATTGGGCAGCTGAAGATTGCGACCAAAGTGCAACACGCTGTTCGCGAGACGCTGCGGAACCGTGTTGGCTTGACACGCGATTTAGGCGGCGAAGGCAACACCGCAACTATCACCAAGGCCATCGTGAGTAACCTGGGGTAATCGACCATGACCCTCCGAGTCACACTGATTCAAGGCGGTGGTAGCGGACTGGACCAAGTACCAGCCGTCAAAGCCATTCTTGACGCAGCTGGTGTAGCCATCGAATGGGACGAACACATTGCCGGATGGGCTGCCGTTGAAAAAGGTGGTCCGGCAATCTCTGGTGCCTTGCTCGACTCGGTACACGAGCGCAAGGTAGCTCTCAAGACGAAGTTATTACGTCCACCCGGTGTCGAGGTTGTCGGCAAAAAAAGTACGGGCAACTACAACGTACAACTTCGTAAAGCGTTAGGATTGTTCGCAACGGTTCGGCGATTGAAAAATTTACCGGGCTTGACTGCTCGCTTCTCGAATGTCGATCTGATCGTCATTCGTGAGATCACTGAGGACCTTTACTCGGCTATCGAACACGAAATCGTGCCGGGTGTAGTCCAGTCGATCAAAGTCGTCACGCGAGACGCCACTGACCGGTTCCTCCGCTTTGCGTTTGCCTTCGCTGGCGAGCAGGGCCGCAAACAGATCGCGTGCGTCCACAAAGCGAACATTCTCAAACAAGCAGACGGACTATTTCTATCGGAATTCAACCGAATCGCTGAAGAGCACAAAGGCCGATTTCAGTGTCGAGATTTAATCATCGATAACTGTTGCATGCAGATGGTTTCAAAACCGCAACAATTTGACGTATTAGTAATGGGTAATTTATACGGCGACCTTGTGAGCGATCTGGGAGCCGGGATTGTTGGCGGGATCAGTGCAACGCGTGGTATCAATGTGGGCGACTCGATCCGAGTCTATGAATCTTTCCATGGGGCAGGACGCGAAGTGATACCGGAAAATACAGCTAATCCGTTACCTTTACTCTTACCCGCCTGCGATATGCTGGAGTCTCACGGATACAGCGAGGTATCAACTCGTATCCACCAGGCCATCGGCAAGGTGCTAATGGCCAGGGAATTTTTGACAGTTGATTTGGGCGGAAAAGCAACTACTACAGAGATGGTAAAGGCAATTATCGATGCGATGAAAAAATAATAGTATTAGCATAATTTATTATCACCAACTAATTCTCCAGTAATCTGGGTAATCAGGTTATCACGCCATAACCATCTTGGTTTGCAATGATTCATTAAGCCGATCAATCAAACGGCCCAAGTCTTGTTGTTCATTCACACCAAGATGTTGCAATACCGATGAAATGGTTTGCACGCGAAGCGACTGATATTCTTTGAATGCAGCTGTGCCTTCAGGAGTAAGACAAACATCAATTTTTCGTTTATCGTTGGGGTTGATACGGCAAATGATGAGAGGTCGTTCGCGAGCTTCCAGGGAACGAATTACACGAGACATTTGAGCGGGCAATACACGAAGCTGCCGCTGTATATCTCCGACTATCATCGTTTGATGCTCGTGAAGCAAGGAAAGAGCAAGAAACTCGATTTCCTTTAGTTCGCCCGAACGTCGCTTTCCACGTGGCACGGCCAGACAAAACCGCGTAACCACGTTAAACATATGCTGAGCCAGTTGGTCTAACTGTGGAGAAGGATTACTGCCAATCATGATTTGCCGCACCTCTGGGAGCACATTGACATACTACCTAATTTGAATAATTTATCCCGCTTAAAGATGAATCTCAATGTGGAAAGACATTAACGACTCGGCAAAGCAGGTAATGGATACCGGTTTTGCCGGTGATTCAGTTTGTGCAAGTCTTTTCCATCGACGATAGATAAAAGAGTAGGTAGATAAGCCACGCCTAGCTTTCGATTTCGTGAATTGATAATCGTCAGCTAGAAAGTCGAAGAATTGCGATGAACACTCAGCGTTTCAGCCCGTAAGCGGTAATTTTTCGATCCAGCGTTGAGCGTTCAATTCCTAAAATTTTCGCGGCCTGACTCTTGTTCCAGTCCGTATGGTCTAAAGTCCGCGTGATATGTCGCTTTTCCATCTCTTCAAGTGAGTGAGGCTCGAATTCGGCGCTTGTAGTCGTCGAAGCTGATGCAAATGACAATGACGAAAGCCAAAGATCCTCAGCGTCCAAAGTAGGGCCACTACCCAACGCCACAGCACGTTCAACGACGTTTCGCAATTCTCGAACATTACCCGGCCAATCATACGCGGCCAATTTGTTGTAGGCAGCATCCGAAAAACCGCGAATCTTCCGGCCGGTCTCGCGCACAAAGCGTGTCAGAAAATGATCGGCCAGTAGACGAATGTCGTCCTTGCGATCGCGTAACGGCGGAATGCGAATTTCCACAACCTGAAGACGGTAAAACAGATCGCGCCGGAAGCTCCCCTCCCGGACCGCTTCTTCCAAAGGTTTATTCGTAGCCGAGACGACTCTTACATCCACGCGAATAGGCACATTGCCACCGACACGCTCGTAGGGATGTCCCTCAAGAATTCGAAGCAATTTCGCCTGGGTCCCGACCGTCATTTCGCCGATCTCGTCGAGAAAGATGGTGCCATGATTGGCAGCTTCAAATTTGCCAATTTTCTTCTCGGTCGCTCCAGTAAAGCTACCTTTTTCATGTCCGAATAGTTCACTTTCCAAAAGCGTTTCTGTTAGAGCAGCACAGTTCAGGCATACGAAAGGGCCATCGCGGCGCGGACTGCTGAAGTGAACCGCTCGTGCAACAAGCTCTTTACCAACGCCACTTTCGCCACGAATCAAGCAAGTCGCGTTGGTGCTCGCCACTAATGCAATTTGCCGCTCAATCTCTTTCAGGGGGCCGCTGGTACCGACCAACTCGCTTTCGACCTTCAACTGGCCGCGCAGTTCACGATTTTCATTTTTTAGCGACTGCTGGCGCGTTAGGTTGGCAAATGCGCCGCCCAATTGTTTGGAAACCGCCACAGTAAATTCCAGGTCATCAGCATCCAACGATTTGTGCAGGATGGTGCTGTACAAATGAATCAGACCAAAAACGCGGTCGGCGTACATCACGGGGGCGCAAATGAGACTTTTAACTCCGATGTCCGATAGGCTCTCGCGATTTCGTAGCAACCGATTACTCTTCACATCCTCGGCCAAGATCGCTTCACGAGTACCCAAAACCTCATTACTGACGTACTCGCTCACCCGTTGATAGGACTTCACACTGGGGTCGCGATGTTTGTTTGCAACGATCTCCAGTTCAGCGCCTCGCAATGACTTAGGCCCAGTCGTTGGTTCTTTACCACGTCCCGATACGCGAGCAGGAAGAATAAGAATTGCTCCGACTTCCGCTGGAGTTGCTTCAAGCAGGGCGTCTACTACCAACTGACACAATTCTTCGTTCGTGCCACTGGCGGCCATGTCCATTGCCAAGCGATACAGGATTCCCAAGTCGCGACTGAGCGATCGGCCCGAAGGCAATTGCTCGGCTGCGAGAGGCGGGTGGGGCGTGAGAAACCGTGTGTGCCCCAGCCGTTTTCGAATCGCCATATCGGGATCTTTGGCTTCGCCTTGCGATGAATCCATCGGAGCTGTAGGAATGTCGGGTAACTGATCCATATGCTCGATAAAGATCAAATGTGTACGGCCGACATGAATTTCATCTTTGACCGATAGATTGCGTTCGCCGATGATCCGTTCACCATTGACGCGGGTACCGTTCAGACTACCCATGTCACGGACGCGCCAGTGCCCACTGCCGAATGATACTTCGGAGTGGTCACGGCTAGCCATATCGTCTTTCAAAACGATACTGTTTGTCGCCGCTCGACCGAGGGTATAGCTTTGCCCAGGGACGAGCGCAAAGACATCGCCGAAACCGTCGTCGCGGCGGACTACGAGGAAAGCGGTAGCATTGGTCATACCGGCCATCTCGGTCCTTCCTGCGCTGATGAGTATGCTTAGTATGACACGGCCAAACGCTAATCGCAAGACAGTCCTTTAACTGTTAGATTCTTTATTTTGACATCGTCAAATGAGAGGCAGATATGTCACAAGAATGCTGCTCATGAAAAATGAACACAAATTCACTACACCTAGGAATTGTCGTAACTTGGGCAATTTAACCCCACATTTCTTTATTCATCATGTACGCTGGTTTATTTCAATGGTGGGAGCCTAAAGTCCGTGGATAGGGTATGCTCACTGATCGCAGCGAAGTGGTGTGCGTCCGCAATCCGATCAGTTCCGAAGAACGCAGCCCGAGTATACTTCAACTGATCTTCTTTGCATGGCGATCGCAACATGAAGCTCTTCACTGCGAGAAGACCTCTGTTGGTCTTCTTTTTCTTGGCATTCCTGTGTGGTTGGGGATTGTCATATCCCTCACCAACGCATCCCGATCTGACTGAGGAGCCGGTATACTTTTCCCTTTGGGAAAGGGTAAGACGTACGCCGGTTCGACTCTTGGAACCCACTGACGAACGTGCGGCGTTAGCTCGCGCGTTGGCGACTCTAGGCGTGCGGGACTGGCATCGGGCCGGACGACGCGGTAAGGGTATCAAAGTTGCCGTTCTCGACTCGGGTCTTAAAGATTGGTCAACTGCACGTGGTAAAGCTTTACCTGATGGAGCGGTCGCAAAATCGTTTCGCAAAGATGAGAATATCGAGTCCCGTGACAGTCAGCATGGAATTCTATGCGGTGAAATCATCCACCACCTTGCTCCTGACGCGAACCTTTTGTTGGCCAACTGGGAGCCGGAATCACCGAAAGCGTTTCTCAACGCAGTTCGCTGGGCCAAGGAGCAAGGAGCCAAGGTGATTTCCTGCTCGATGATCATGCCTGGCTGGAGTGATGGTGAAGGATGCGGCCCCGTGCATCAGGAACTCAAGGACATCCTGGGCAACGACATCTTATTTATCGCCAGCGCGGGTAACACCGCTCAGCGTCATTGGGGCGGCACCGCTCGACCAGATGCCGGACGACGTCATCAATGGTTACCCGGTGTTACGATCAACGACGTAGAACCGCTTAGCAGCGAACGTGTCTCCATCGAAATGACACACAGCATCGATTCC